>CAZLGY010000044.1:0-20091 GCA_964559165.1 uncultured Chryseobacterium sp. | reverse complement strand
GTGCTGGACAACGGCATCTACTTCGGCTTCCTGCCCATGCACGGCACCGACCGGCGCGTGCGCTCCATCGCCGAGGTGGAGCTGGGCATCCAATACGCGCTGGTGCTCTACACCAACGCCGGGCTGTGGGGTTACGAGATCGGCGACACGGTGCGCTTCACCTCGCTCACGCCGCCACGGATCGTCGTAACCGGCCGGACCAAGCACTACACCAGCGCCTTCGGCGAGCACGTGATCGCCGAGGAGGTGGAGGGCGCGCTGAAGGACGCGGTCGCCGCCATGCCCTGCGAGGTGGCCGAGTTCACCGTGGCGCCGCAGCCGGCTCCGAACGAAGGCCTTCCTTACCATGAGTGGCACATCGAGTTCGCCACGCCACCAGTGGACATGGCCCGGTTCTGTGCAGCAATGGACGAGGCCTTGCAGCGGCGCAATCCCTATTACCGCGACCTGATCACCGGCCGGGTGCTGCGACCGCTGGTGGTGCGCTCCCTGCCGCGCGGCGCCTTCGCCGCATGGATGAAGGCACGCGGCATGAACGACGCGCAGAGCAAGGTGCCGCGGCTGGCCAACGACCGGCGGTATGTGGAGGGGTTGGGGTGATGTGCCCTGGAGCACATCAATTACGTTCAACGCTCCTCCACCAAGGCGCGCAGGCGCTCCACCTCGGCGCTCAATTCCCGGATGGCCTCCACCATCACCGGGATCAGCTGCACATAGTCGACGGTCTTGTAGAGGGTGGCATCCCCGGTGTTGATGAACAGTGCCTTCTCAGACACAAGCTCGGGGAAGAGCGTCTCCACTTCCTGGGCAATGAGCCCATACTGTGGCCTTGCATGGCTTGATACCGAGCCGTCCGCAGCGCGTTTTGGGACGGTGATCGTGTAGTGCATCCCCCGCAGGCCCAGCAGCTGCTGCAGGCTGCCCTGCAGCGGGCGCAGATCGCTCTTCAGGCGCTTGTCGGAGGCGTTCACCCAACCACCAAGGGCGAAGCCGGTGCCATCCACTCCCAGGTCTGCGGTGAAGTAGCCCGCCCATCCCTCGGTGGTGTTGGTGGTCTGTCCGTACACGCCCACATATCCCAGGCCATAGGTGCCGATGGCCAGGTTGTTGGCAGAGCCAGGATTGTTGTTGAGGCCGTAAAGACCGAACCCGGACGCCTGCTGCGCCTGTCCAACGACGCCGTTGAGACCGATGCCCAATACACCATACCCGCCGGTTGTACGCAGGTTGGATCCGTACACCGCTGCCAGGCCCGTGGCGTTCGCCGGCACCTGTCCGCTCACCGCGTAACCTGCACCACTGTTGTTCCCGAGGATCGCCGAATTGTTGGGGTCCGCGCTGTTCGTATTGGCCTGCACGGCCGAAAAGGTGTTGCTTGGATTGCTGCTCTCGGCGCGCAAGCCCACACCCACGCCATTATGCGTGGCCAATACGCCGGTGGAATTGCTCACGGCGGAGTTCACTTGCAACCCCACGGTGGTGGTTCCGCTCATGGATATTTGCACGGTGCCTGCGTCCGCCGTGATGCTGCGGCCCGCACCCGGCCCGCCGGAATCGTACGCCTGGTCAAGGGTTCCGCTTGTTCCTGCCGGTCCCTGCGGTCCTGCCGGTCCTGCCGGCCCTGCTGGTCCGGTGGCACCGACAACTCCCTGGGCTCCCTGTGGTCCGGCGGGTCCGGTCGGTCCAGCGGGCCCTTGTGGTCCTGCCGGCCCCGGTGTTGCGCTCTGTTCGGCGAAGAGCGCATAAGGCACGCTCAGGAGTTGTGTTGTACCTGCAATGCTGTAAGCGCTTCCGCCGGTGGGGTCCGTCTCGGTGCGCAGGAAATAGGGCCCTGCTGCCCAATCGATGGCACTGAGGCTTCCACCCACGGGAGCGCCACCTCCCACCGCCACGGTGACAAGGCCGTTGGCATTGGATACGGCGCCATGGGTCTCCACATAGACCGCCGGGCCATTGGCACTGCCCTGCAGGATGGCCACCCGCATGCCCACAGGGGCAAGCACCAGCAGGTCGCCTGCTGCATCGCGTACAACGGCCTGGTAGGAAAAGCGCTGGGGCGCCTGTGCGGCGACGTTCATGAAGGAGAGCGTCGCACAGAGTGCGGACAAAAGGAGGGTGCGGAGGTTCATGTCTTGATGATGCGATAGGTCTTGATGGTGCCGTGGGAGTTGGATACCTGCAGGAGATAGCCTGCTGCGGCGAGCGCCTCCAGAGGGATGGTGGTGCGTTCTGCTGCAACGGTACCCGCCGCCAGTTCGCGCCCCAGGTCATCCCGCAGGGTCCAGCGGTGTCCTTCCACTGCTTCGGGAGCAACCACCAGTACCACTTGCGCATGGGCGGGGTTGGGGTGCACACCGATCAGCAGGTCCACCGCACGGACATCCACCCCGGTGATCACGGTGATGGCAACAGGCTGCTGAACACCCTGCCATACCGAACCGGTGGTCGCGTCAAGGTGAAGATGGTCCACCTGGCCGATCGTGTAACTGACGGAGCCCCCCGTCCCGATGGCCTCTCCCCCCCCTGCCACCGTGTTCTGTTGTGCGCTGGCGGAGGCAGCTGAGAACAGGGCTATGAACAGCAGGTGTTGGCGGCTCGTCGTGTGCATGGTATGGATCTCAGGGGCGTGAAATTAGGGGATGAGCTTCACCAACACAAGCACGTGGGGCATGTGGATCGGCAGGTGTCCTTCAACCCACAGCTATCCGCAGGAACCCTCCTTCCACCACAGCGGGATAGCGCTTCAGTCCACTGTTGCTCGGCCCCTTGGTAACGTTGCCATCCATGTCGAACGTGCTGCCGTGCCACCCGCACTTCAAGCCCGCGCCATCGGTGAAGTTCACCGGCCCGTTCCTGTGCGGACAGTTGAGCACCAGCACCGTATGGGTGCCATCCGAACGCCGGTCGATCAACAGCTTGTCCGGCAGTCCTTGGGCGCGCAGGATGTTCACCCCGGCTGAAAGGTCTTCCAAGGGGATGAGCAGGGCCCCATCGCGTACCGCATGGCGTACGGACCTGGGGCTTGCACATCCATCCAGCAAGGCGGTGGCGGGCAGCGCGGCCAATGCGGCACATGCCTGGCATGCTGCGCGGAGAAAGCGACGTCTTTCCATGGTTCGCTGTCAGGGTCATTCCGTGGGCTTCCATCGTTCCAACAGGTGGACATACGGGTCCAGCATGTGGTTCACGAAGGGCTTGTCACGTTGTTGTGGGAACCGGACAAGGTAGGAACTGTCCGGCACGAGGGTGATGATCGTTCCCGTTCGCACATAGTGGTTGCTCTCCACGTAGGCGGGTATTTCCAGCCCGGGCAGTTCGCGGCGCACGAAGGTGCCTGCCGAGCGGCCAAGGAAGCGCGTGTATTTGCGCTGGGCCTTGCGGGTGGGCCGGTCCAATTTGTTGTACACATACCTTCCCACCATGCGATGTTTCAGAGGGAGCCTCTTCATGGCCTTTTTCGCATCGCTGAAGGGATTCACCAGGTTGAAGTCGTTCACCGTCTGGATGCTCATGGGGACCTCGGGCACCCAGTCCATGGCGTTCACGGTGTTGAAGGCCCACCCGTGCGTGTGGTGTTCAAAGTGGTGCGCGAAGGCAGTGTTGCCCGGCTTGGGGGCCGCACTCGCATAGCTCTTGAAGCGGATGTCCGCCGGCAGGCGTCCGGTGCGCTGTAACTGCCGCAGGTGCGCTGTGAGCAGGTAGCAGAGCGCGCCACCCTGGCTGTGCCCCGCGATGAGTATGTCGCGCACGCCGGCAGTGTGCAGTGAGTCGATCCTTGGCACGATGTCGCGTTGCAGGAAGGCCATTCCCACGGACCAGCCGGCGTGTACCGCCGCCCGGGGATCGTCTGCCAGGCGGTACCGGAACACGGTGCTGCTGTCCAGGCGCATCTCCCCCTGTGCGGGGATCATGGCCGCATAGCCGTTCTCCAGCCAGCTCACCTTGTCCACGGTGGTGCCGCGAAGGCTGATGACCATGGTGCCGTGATCGTCGCTGAGCAACTCCCACATGTTCCTAAGGCCCATCACCGGCGAGCGGTATACACGCCGGAAACGGGTGCTCGGCCTCACGGTCATACCCTCCATCGGTGTGTCCACGAAGCCCATGCATACACGCATCATTTCCAGTGCCTCGCTTGGGTCATATCCGGGTTTCAGCTGGGCGTGCAGGGCGAGGGGCAGGAGCAGGCTGATGGCCATGCACCGGAGGGGTTGGATCATGTGCACAAATGAACAACGGAAGGCACATGGATCAGTTCGTCGGTGGGGATGGTCATCGATGTGGATCTTTGCACCATGAGCATCATCGGCACCGATAGTGCACAGGCAGCCCGCCACCTGGAGGCCGGTTCTGTGGTGGCCATCCCTACGGAGACGGTCTATGGGCTGGCCGCCAATCCGTTCAACGAGGCGTCCGTGCTGCGCATCTTCAGCGTGAAGGAGCGTCCCAGCTTCGATCCGCTCATCGTCCATATCGGCCGTCCGGAGGACATCCACAGGGTCGCTCGCGCTCTGCCGCCACGGGCACAGGCGCTCATGGATGCCTTCTGGCCCGGCCCGCTCACCCTGCTCCTGCCAAAGCGACCCGATGTGCCCGACATCGTCACCAGCGGGCTGGACACGGTGGGGGTGCGTATGCCGGCCCACCCCATGACGCTGGCGTTATTGCGTGCATTGCCCTTCCCCCTTGCGGCGCCCAGCGCGAACCCCTTCGGCTATGTGAGCCCCACCACCGCGCAGCACGTTGCCGACCAACTGGGCGACCAGGTGCCGTACATCCTGGATGGTGGTCCCTGCACGGTAGGCGTGGAGAGCACCATCATCGGCTGGCAGGACGGTCGTTGGCAGCTCTTCCGTCCGGGTGGCATCGCCACGGAGGCCATCACCGCCATCACCGGACCGCTCACCGCGGTGCCTGCTGCCGCCAAGCCCCATGCACCCGGCATGCTGGACAGCCACTACGCCCCGCGCAAGCCCCTGTACCGTGGTGATGTGGAGGCCTTGCTCAAGCGTTTCGCCGGCCGTCCGGTGGGGGTCATCAGCTTCCAGCGCGAATACCTGGCGCACCGCTGTGAAGTCCTTTCCGAGAGCGGCGATCCGGCAGAGGCCGCTCGCCACCTTTTTGCTGTGCTGCGCGAGCTTGACAGCAGTGATTGCGCGGTCATCGTGGCTGAGGAGTTCCCCGAAGCGGGCCTGTGCCGTGCTATCAACGACCGTTTGCGGCGGGCAGCAGCGGTGCGCTGAACGCGCACGATGCTGCTGCGCACCAGCGCATAAAAAACCCCGATCTTTGCACCCTTGCCGCCAGCAGGCTGGCGCGAAGACCATGCAAAAGCGCATCGCCATCCTCGGATCCACGGGTTCCATCGGCACACAGGCCCTGGACGTGGTGCGCGAGCAGCCCGAGCGCTTCGCGGTGGAGTTGTTGAGCTGCGGCAACAACGTGGAGCTGCTCGTGCAGCAGGCGCTGGAGTTCGGCCCCAATGCGGTGGTGATCGGCGACGGGACGAAGCTGGACGCGGTGAAGGATGTGCTCTTCCCCAGGGGCATCAAGGTGTACGCCGGAGCCGAGGCGCTGGAGCAGGCGGTGACCATGGACGGCATCGATGTGGTGCTGACCGCACTGGTAGGCTACGCCGGACTGCGTCCCACGCTGGCGGCCATCGGGGCGGGCAAGCACATCGCCCTGGCCAACAAGGAGACCCTGGTCGTGGCCGGTGAGCTCGTCACCCGGGCTGCGCAGGAGAAGGGGGTCAACATCTACCCGGTGGACAGCGAGCACAGCGCCATCTTCCAGTGCCTTGCGGGCGAATGGCACAATCCCATCGAGAAGATCGTGCTCACGGCCAGCGGTGGTCCATTCCGTGGAAGGAGCCGCGCTGAATTGGCCACGGTGACCAAGGCCCAGGCCCTGAAGCACCCCAACTGGGATATGGGGGCCAAGATCACCATCGACAGCGCCAGCCTGATGAACAAGGGGCTGGAGGCCATCGAGGCCAAGTGGCTGTTCAACCTGTCACGCCAGCAGATCGAGATCATCGTGCACCCGCAGAGCATCATCCACAGCATCGTGCAGTTCCGCGATGGCAGCATGAAGGCGCAGATGGGCCTGCCGGACATGAAGCTGCCCATCCAGTACGCCATGGCCTATCCGGACCGCCTGCCCACCGGCTGGCCGCGGTTCGATTTCATGAACTACCCGGCGCTCACCTTCGAGCAGCCCGACCTGGAGACCTTCCGCAACCTTGCACTGGCGCTTGATGCCATGGACCGGGGTGGCAATGCTCCCTGTGTGCTGAACGCCGCCAACGAGGTGGCCGTGGCGCTCTTCCTGCAGGACGCCATCGGTTTCCTGGAGATGAGCGACCTGGTGGAACATTGCCTGCGCATCGTACCCCATATCACCAACCCTTCGCTTCCGGACCTGGAGGCCAGTGATGCCGAAGCGCGTCGCGTGGCCCGCGCCGGAATTCCCGCCGCATGGAGATCCTGATCAAGGGCGCACAGCTCATCCTCAGCCTCAGCATCCTCGTGGTCCTGCACGAGCTGGGGCACTTCCTTCCTGCGCGCTACTTCGGCACGCGTGTGGAGAAGTTCTACCTGTTCTTCGACCCTTGGTTCTCCCTGTGGAAGAAGCAGTGGAAAGGCACTGAGTTCGGCATCGGCTGGGTGCCCTTCGGTGGTTATGTGAAGATCAGCGGCATGGTGGACGAGAGCATGGACAAGGCCCAGCTGGCCAAGCCTGCCGAGCCGTGGGAGTTCCGCAGCAAGCCCGCGTGGCAGCGGCTCATCATCATGGTGGGGGGGGTTACGGTGAACCTGTTGTTGGGCATGCTCATCTACATCGGCATCCTGTTCACCTGGGGACGCGATTACCTGCCGCTGGCCGAGGTGAAATACGGGGTGCATGTGAGCGAGGTGATGCAGCGACAGGGCCTGCAGGATGGCGACCGCATCATGGCGGTGAACGGTGCGGAGCCACGGACCGTGGAGGAGGTGGGCAAGGCCATCCTGATCGATGGTGCGCGTGAGCTGACGGTGGAGCGCCAGGGTGCGCGCACCACGGTGGTATTGTCACCGGGCGTGTCGGACAGCATCCTGGCCAGCGGTGAGAAGGTGTTGTTCAGCCCGCGGGTACCCTTCACGGTGGACACCGTCATCGCTGGTGGCCCGGCCGAAGCGGCGGGCATGCAAAAGGGCGACAAGTTGGTTGCCGTGAACGGCGCAACGGCCACGTACTACGCGGATGTGCGCAAGCAGCTGGACCGGTGGAAGGGCAGGGCAGTGACGGTGACCGTGGACCGGAATGGCGCCGTTGTGGAACTGGCAATGACGGTGAAGGACGACGGCACCATCGGCATCGGCAACCAGCCTCCGGCCGCCTATTTCCAATTCGCGCATGAAGAGTTCGGTCTGCTGTCGGCGATCCCGGCCGGCATCCGGTACGGTTGGGAGACCCTGGGTGGTTATGTGCGGTCGTTGAAGCTCCTGTTCTCGCGCAGCGGCGCCAGCCAGATCGGCGGTTTCGGGGCCATCGGGGGGCTCTTCAGCCCTACATGGGACTGGCAGGTGTTCTGGAACATGACCGCCTTTCTTAGCATCATCCTTGCCTTCATGAACATCCTTCCGATACCCGCGCTTGACGGTGGGCACGTGGTGTTCCTGATGTACGAGATGGTGACCGGTCGCGCACCGGACCAGCGGGTGCTGGAGGTGGCGCAGATGATCGGGATGCTGCTGCTCCTGGGCCTCATCCTGTTCGCCAACGGCAACGACCTGTTCAAGGCCATCACCCGCTGAACCCATGCCCCTTACGCGCCTGAGCGCCGTGCCCGAAGGGCGAAAGCAACTGGTGAAGTTCGGGTTCATCGGTGGTCTGGCGGTGCTCACGGACCTGGCCTGCTACTATCTTTTCCTGCAGGTGCTGCCCGAGGCTTTGCTGCCCCCTCCGTGGAGCAACGAGGCGGTTGCCAAGACCCTCAGCTTCCTGTGCGGATTGATGGTGACCTATCATCTGAACAAGCGCTGGACATGGCGCCGCAAGGACCGCAACAGCCGCCGGCTGGTGAAGTTCCTTGCCCTCTATGGCATGTCCATGGTGCTCAATGTGAGCCTCAACAGCCTCTTCCTCTGGGTGCTGCACCAGCACAGCACGTGGAACTGGGTGCCACGCAAATACCTGGTGGCCTTCATGGGCGCCACGGGCGTCTGTGCGATGTTCAACTTCGTGGGCCAGAAGTTCTGGATCTTCCGCACCGGGCCGTTGGACGAGGACCATGACCGCATGGAGGCCTGATACATGAGGCAGCACCATATTTGAAGCCGGCGTTCACACATGGGTAACGGGTTCTTCCAGCACTTGTCGGCTGAATTCCAATTGCCGCTCCAGAACCCGGTGCTGGTCTTCTGTGTGGTGCTGTTCATCATTCTGCTGGCACCGCTGGTGCTTCGCCAGTTCAGGGTTCCAGGCGTCATCGGCCTCATCATATCGGGGGTGATCGTCGGTCCGCATGCCCTCAACGTGCTGGAGAAGAACAGTGCGGTGGACCTGTTCAGCACCATCGGCCTCCTCTACATCATGTTCATCGCAGGTCTCGAACTGGACATGGATGAGTTCCGCAAGCATCGTAACAAGAGCCTGTGGTTCGGGCTGTTCACCTTCGCCATCCCGCTCGCCATCGGATATCCCGCCTGCCGTTACCTGCTGGGTTTCGGTGAGGGTGCCAGTTTCCTTACGGCCATCATGTTCTCCACCCATACGTTGGTGGCCTATCCGATCGTGTCCAAGTTCGGTATCGGTCGGCAGCAGGCGGTGGCCCTGGCGGTTGGGGGTACCATCCTCACGGATACTGCCGTGCTGCTGGTATTCGCAGTGCTGATGGGAGCGGAGACCGGAGGACTGACGCAGGAGTTCTGGATCCGCCTGAGCACCTCGATGGCCATCTTCCTGCTGTTCATGTTCGCTGTCCTGCCACGTATTGCACGCTGGTTCTTCAGCCGCCTGGAGAGCGAGAAGGCATCCCATTACATCTTCGTGCTCGCTTCGGTCTTCTTTGCGGCCTTCCTTGCCCAGGTGGCCGGGGTGGAGCCCATCATTGGCGCATTTGTGGCGGGTCTTGCGCTCAACCGGCTCATTCCTGCCTCATCAGTGCTCATGAACCGGCTTGAATTCGTTGGCAATGCGCTGTTCATCCCGTTCTTCCTGATCAGTGTTGGCATGGTGGTGGATGTGCGTGTGCTCACGCGCGGAACCGATGCGGTCGTGGTGGCGGGTGTCCTCACCTTGGTGGCGCTCGCAGGCAAATGGCTGGCGGCCCTCGTCACTCAGTTGGTGTTCCGCTACACCGGTGCGCAGCGCCAGCTCATCTTCGGTCTCAGCAGCGCCCATGCGGCGGCCACCCTTGCCATCATCCTGGTGGGGTACAAGGCCGGGATCATCGACGAGGCCATCCTCAATGGTACCATCATCCTGATCCTCATCACCTCCCTTGTGGCAAGCTTCGCCACGGAAGCCGCAGCGCGCGCCATCGTCCGTGCCGGTGAGGCTGATCTGCCTTCCGGGGCCGCACCCGAGCCGGTGCGTGAGCGCATCCTGATACCCTGCGCGGAGCCCGCAAGTGCACCACCCCTGCTGGACCTGGCCATGTTGCTCCGTACGCATCACAAGCCG
Source organism: uncultured Chryseobacterium sp. (assembly GCA_964559165.1). GTDB lineage: Bacteria > Bacteroidota > Bacteroidia > Flavobacteriales_F > PHOS-HE28 > PHOS-HE28. The sequence goes on along the minus strand of CAZLGY010000044.1, from coordinate 10,422 downwards.
CAACCGATCACCCTGGTGAACGTGGTGGAGAATGACGACAGGGCCACCCAGCGGGCCCAACGCATGCACCGGCTGCTGAATGAGCAGGCCCGTTTTGCGGCCGGTAACGATACCCCGGTGAATACCGTTGTGACCATCGACAACAATGTCGCCGGGGGCATCATACGAACGGCCAAGGAGATCGGCAGCAACGTGATACTCCTTGGCTGGAGCGACCGTGTTACGCTGCTGGAGCGCTTGTTCGGCCCGAAGACGGACACCCTCCTGCGCAATTACCACCAATTGGTTCTGGTGACGCGCATTGTGCGGCCCCTCGCCGCGCACCGGAGGTTGCTGCTGGTATGCCCCCCCCTGGCTGAACGCGAACCCGGTTTTGTGCAGTGGGTGGAGACGGTGCAGCGCATGGCCAAGGAACTCGGGTTGCGTAGCGAGGTCCTGGCGGAACCCGCCACCCATGCAGCGCTCCTGGCGGTGCTTGCCGCACAACGCAGCACCTACTCGCCCGTTCTGGTGCCGCTTGAAGCGGATGTGGAACTGGAGGTGCGCCTGGCCCGCCATGCCCAGCCCCAGGATCTGGTCGTTCTGGTGAGTGCCCGGCCCAGGTCCATCAGCCACCATGCATCACTTGATCAATTGCCTCGACGGCTCGACAAGCAGTTCCAGGAACTGTCGTTGATCCTTGTTTATCCTGCCAGCGAAGCGGTACCGGAAGACATCCTGGAGCTTAACTGACCAGGGATACGGTAACATCGGTCGTGGGTCCTTCGTACCAAGGGCATGCCCCATGTGCTTTTGATCGAGGATGACGCGTTGGTGCGCAAGCTGCTGGAAAAGCGCCTCCAGCAGGCCGGCTGGCAGGTGACCGCCCTGCGCGATGGTCGCCAGGCCCTCGGGCTGTGTCAGCAAGTGCGCCCGGACCTGATCCTGCTGGACCTGGGACTGCCCCATGTGGACGGCCTCCATGTGGTGGAGACCCTGCGTGATAATGGTATCGTGCAACCCGTTCTGGTGCTCACCGGATATGATCTGCCCCACCTGCGGGCCACCGTGAAGGGCACCGGTGCCGACGATCTGGTGCAGAAGCCCTATGATCCGGACGCCTTGCTGGATCGCATGCATTCGCTGTTGGCAGCATGATCCCCAGGCCGTCGCTCACTGCGATGCGCTGTTCCCATGCTCCTGGTCTCACATCCGGCTTGATGGCGAACTTCCCTGCACGCGCTTCAACAGGAGACCTTCCAACCAGGCGCCAAGCGATCTTTGCCCCATGGCCGGGCAGTTGGATGCGGTGATCGTGGGGCGCGGCCTGGCCGGTGCGGTGCTCACCGAGACATTGCGCCAGCGCGGCCTCCAGGTGCGGGTTTATGATGTGAAAAGGCCGGGCAACGCCAGCATGGCCGCCGCGGGTGTGGTGAACCCGGTGGTGCTTCGGCGTGACGTGCCCAGCTGGCGCGCCCGGGAGCTGCTGCCGCTGGCCCAGCGCTTCTACCGTGGCTGGTCCGAACGCGCTGGCTGGCATGGATGGCATGAGCTACCCCTCGTGAAGCTCTTCCCCACGCCCAAGGAGGCCGACCAATGGATCCGCGCGATGCAGAACGAAGCGGGCCGGTCCCTGCTGGACCTGCTGCCTGAACCCGAACTGGAGCAGGCCGGCATCCCGCATCCGAACGGCCATGGCACCGTGCCGCGTTGTGCCTGGCTGAACGTACCCGTGATGCTGGAGGCCCAGCGTGCCGTGTTGCTGGCGGAGGGTGTGCTGGTGGAGCGGATGTTGCAGCCCGGTGAGGTGCGTACCACCGCACACGGGGTGGAAGTGGATGATGCACGGGCACGCTGGCTGATCCGCTGTGAAGGCCCCTTCGCTACCGTACCTGGCATGGTCCCGGTGAAGGGCGAGACGGTGGTGGTGCACATCCCCGGCGTGCGGCTCTCACGCATGGTGCACCGGGGCGTGTTCCTGTTGCCGCTGGGTGCCGAGCGCTACAGGGTGGGTGCCACGTTCGCCTGGGACGATGTGTTCAGCGGCCCGAGCGAAGAAGCGAAGCGGTGGTTGCTGGAGCGCCTGGCCAGCTTCATGCCGCGTCCCTTCACCGTGGAAGACCATCAGGCGGGTGTGCGGCCCACCGCCCGCGACCGACGTCCCCTGCTGGGCGTGGTGGGTGCGGGTGAAGCGGTGTTGAACGGCCTTGGTTCCCGGGGGGCACTGCTGGCGCCTTGGTGCGCGGCGCACCTGGCGGACCACCTGTTCAACGGCGCACCGCTCGATGCTGAAGTGGCCTGGGACCGGCCGGGTCTGGCTGTCAACGCATAGCCTGTTCGGCGGCGATCACCAAGTCCAGGGGCCGGGTATGAACCTTGATGCTGAAGGCCCCGTACCGCAGGCGCAATGTGGGGTTCAACGGCCGATGCAGGTCGCCCGTCCCCCAGGGCAGGTGCGGGTGCTCAAGGAGCAGTTCGGTCAGTGGCTGGGGCGCCACCACTTCCACATGCTCCCAGCCTTCGGCATACGGTCTTCCGGGTTTGGGTGCTGGCAGTTCCACCAAGGGAATTGTCCGTGCGCCATAGGTTAGCGGTACGTGGAGCCGGAAGGTGGCGATGGGTCGGCCGCCGATAGGGGACTCGGCGAGAAGTGCGCCCAGCCCTTGGAGTTCGGCCCGCCAGTGCCGGTAGCCCGCTTCGTCGGCCACGCGATAGCAGAGGTGATCGATGGGCCAGTTGCACGCGGCGGGCAGGTCCTTCCACAGCAAAGGCAGGAGGGCATCGAGGAAAGGCTGATGGTCGGGCAGCATGGGCATGCGAAGATCGCGCAATGGGAGGTTGGGCATGGGGCGTCAGCCGGTACCTTTGTTCCATGCGCCGAACGCTCCTGGTCTTCCCCGTTCTGCTGCTCGCCTGCGGCGATGGCAAGCGCGAGGCAGCCGAATTGCTGGCAAAGGCCGCCGAGACGAATGCCACCGTGGTCGACCTCTCCGCCCACGACATGCCGCTCGAGGTCCATGTGGGAGACCTCGCCACGCTCGGTGCGGATACGGTCTCGGTATCCTGGAACGAGGAGTTCGGATGGCTGGTGGTGCAGGCGGGCGAACGGTTCGTGCTCACGATCCGGGAGGAACCCGGCGACCTGGACCGGGTGAAGGCGGACCTGGCACGCAGCACCTTGCAGACGCACCAAATGCTCCGCGATTCAGCCGACCGGCTGGTCTACCGCTCCCGCTTCCCGGACGAAGACCTTGTGTTCCATCATTTCCATCGTGTGCTCGTCGTGGGTGCGCGCAGCTTCGTGGTACAGGATGGGCCTCAAGGCCGGTTCACGGAAGCGGATGTACTCCGGATGGAAGCTGCCGTCCGGCCCAAACAGGCAAGTTGATGCGCCCGGTCCTGTTCCTGCTTGCGGTGGTGTTGGGGGCGGTGGCGCCTGCCCAGGACGATACTGCATGGCGGGACAGCTTGGCCGCTTACTGGGCGCATATCGAGGCGGATCTTCGCGAACCTGCGAACAGTCCGTTGCTCCCGGAGGACCGCGCGCACTTCAGCGGGGTGGACCGGTTTGCGCCGGATGTGCGCTTTCGGGTGAAAGCACGGTTCAAGGCGAAGGAGGGCGCGCCGTTCGGCATGCGCACCACCACGACCAGAACCCCGCAGTACGTGGCTGTCGGGGTCCTGCACTTCAAGCTGCTGGGCGTGAAGGAGCGGCTGACGGTGTACCGGAACATCGACCCCGGCCGCAAGCCCGGATATGAACAGCACCTCTTCGTACCGTTCACCGATCTCACGAACGGCGAGGAGACATACGGCGGCGGGCGTTATCTGGACCTGAAGGCCCCCTTGGGCAGGGATGTGGAGATCGACCTCAACAAGGCCTACAACCCCTACTGTGCTTACGGCGGACGCTACAGTTGCCCGGTCCCTCCCCTGGAGAACCACTTGGGGCTGCGGGTGGAAGCGGGGGTGAAGGTGTTCAAGGGACATTGACCACGGAACCCGCTCCGCCCCTGCAGGGATCAACGGAGTTGGAATTTCCTCGGAAAGTCATTACCCTTGTCCTCCAGTTCTCTATTACCAGCCATGCGTTCCATCCTCTCCATTCTGGCGTGCGCCGCTTTCCTGCCCATGTCGGCCGGCACCGTTGTGCTGGAAGGACACTATCAGGGCAAGAACATCTTCATCCAGAACCCCTTCTCCGAAGCCGGTGTCGGTTTTTGTGTCTTCGAGGTCACGGTGAACGACCAGGTGGCCACGGATGAGATCAACAGCAGCGCGTTCGAGGTGGACATGAACAACTTCGGATTGAAGCTGGGCGATGCCGTGGTGGTGAAGATCAAGCACAAGGATGGCTGCACGCCCGTGGTGCTCAATCCGGAAGTGTTGAAGCCGCGCTCCACCTTCGAGGTCGTGAAGCAGTCCATCGGCGCTGACGGCACCTTCACATGGACCACCTCCAACGAGACCGGTGAACTCCCCTTCATCATTGAGCAGAAGCGCTGGAACAAGTGGGTGAAGGCGGGCGAAGTGATGGGCAAGGGGACCCCGGGCGAACACACGTACAGCTTCAAGGTAACTCCGCACTCCGGGGAGAACACCTTCCGGACCAAGCAGGTGGACCTGACCAAGAAAGCGCGGTATTCCCAAGCGGTCACGTACAGCGATGCCAGCGTAGCGGTGGTCACTTGGAGCCCGGCCAAGCCCAAGGACCTCATCACCTTCAGCGCGAACACGCTGTACGAGGTGTATGACCAATACGGGAACATCGTGAAGCGGGGCTACGGTAACAGCGTGGATGTGACCACGCTGAAAAAGGATATGTACTACCTGAACTATGACAACAAGACCGGGGAGACGTTCATCAAGCGCTGACGCCCCCCCAAGGTGTATGGAAAGGCCCTCCGTGAACGGGGGGCTTTTTCGTTCCCTGCCCGCGCCACACCTTTGCATGCATGGAACACCTGTTGCGCATTGAGCACATCGGCATCGCCGTGAAGGACCTTGCCGCCGCCGAGGCGCTTTATACCTGCTTGCTGGGCGCCGGACCATACAAGCGGGAGGCGGTGGAGAGCGAAGGGGTGCTCACCTCGTTCTTCCGCACCGGGCCCAACAAGATCGAACTCTTGGAGAGCACGCGCCCCGACGGCCCCATTGCGAAGGCCATTGAGAAGCGTGGGGAGGGGATCCACCACATCGCGTTTGAGGTGGCTGATATCCGCGCGGAGATGGCGCGGCTGCAGGCGGAAGGCTTCGCCCTTCTGAACGAGGAACCGAAGCGGGGGGCGGACAACAAGCTCGTTTGCTTCGTGCACCCCAGGAGCGCTGGGGGGGTGCTGGTGGAGTTGTGCCAGGAGGTCAGTTGAGCATGGCGGCACGGAAAGAGACCGCGCCCATTGCCGTAACGGTCCTGCTCTAAGTGCTCATTGTGCTCATGGGCATGGCCTATGACCCTGTTGAGCGTTCGGGAAGGGTTCTATAGCAGCCCCAGCCGCTTCACCATTCCCAGCACATCCTCCGTTGCCAGCTCGAGGTGCTCTGCACACAACCCGGCCTCGCGGGCCCCGATCACGTGCTGGATACTGTCGTCGATGAAGAGCGTACAGGAGGGATCGGCGCCGTGCAGCTCAAGCACATGGTGGAAGGCCTCCGCATGCGGCTTGCGCGATCCGATCTCACAGCTGTAGTAGGCGCCGTGGAACAAGTTCTTGAAGTCGGTGATGTTGTTCTCCCGGGCGATGATGGCCTCGAAGGCAGGCACATGGATCGCATTGGTGTTGCTGAGCAGCAGCAACTGATAGCGCTCCTTCAGGGCATGGAGCAGCTGGATGCGGGCGGGCGGAATGCTGCCGAGCATGGCGTTCCAGCAGGCATCGATCTCCTGGTCGGTGATATCAGGCCGGAACAGGGTGCGGATGCGTTCGCGGAACGCGCCGGCATCAAGGCTGCCGGTCTCGAAGCCATCGAAGAGCCTGTCCTGCTGCGCCTTGCTGTAGAGTGCCCCGAAGTCAGCGAACCCCAGTGCACCGAAGGCACGCGTTGTGGCGCCATAGTCCACATCGATGAGGACACCGCCGAGGTCGAGCAGGATGGTTTCGTAACGCATGCACAGGGCGGGCGAAGGTATGGGCGGCTACCTTTGCCACCTTTCCGGGCCTATAGCTCAGCGGTCAGAGCAGGGGACTCATAATCCCTTGGTCGCAGGTTCAAATCCTGCTGGGCCCACGAAGGCGATCAATACGGGCGTACCACGTTCACCCGCATGAACACGTCGTCCACCAGGAAACGGGCCTTGAGGTCCTTGTTCCAGAAGTAGAACTTCACGGACGCCCCCGGGGGGACCGGCGGCACCGGTATGCGGTATTCGATCTGTTCCCAGTGGTCATTCTCCGTGTTGGGCACCGGATCGATCGGGAACGGCTCGTAATAGGCGGGAGCCCTGCCCTCTTCCTGCACCACCGTAACGCCCAAGGCGCCGAAGCTGTCGCCCGCCCGTTCCTCGTAGCGCTGATAGCCCACTTCCAGGAACAGGGCCCGGTCCGGTGGTGCGCTGCCCGGTGGCAGTTCGAACGCGATGGCATACTCCACGCTCGGGTCGAAGCCGATGACACGGTCCATGCTGTACGCACGTGGATGGTGGACCACATGGCCGGGATGCCAGTAGGTGCATGGGTTGTCGATATCGCAGCTCTCCTCCAACAGCACCTCCATGCCGTTGGGGTTGAAGGGCGCCTCCTGGTAATTGCCGCCCAGCCTGTCGCGGTCCTCCGCCCGCCAGCGACCGAACGCCCAGGCATACTTGGCGCGGTCCATGCATTCGGCGTGGAGGATGCCCACGTGGTACTGCCAAAGCTGGAAGAGGTGAAGTACGATGCAGCCTGCGATGAAGGACCGCGCAGCGATCCAACGGCGGCTGCCAGCACGTTGCAGCAGCAATGCAAATGGTATGGCCAACACCGGGTAGTGTTCCACGAACACCCGCGCACCGAAGCCGCTGCCGTAGTACCAGATCCACCAGCAGCTGATCACATAGCTGTTGATCGTCCAGTACGCCATGAGCCAGCCGGCGCGGAAGCGATCGTGGCGCCAGAGGAGCAGTGTGCCCAGCGCCGCAAGCAGGAGCACGGGGGTCCATAGGAAGAGCCCGCGCCGGAAGCCGAAGAGCACCTTGAACAGTTCCGGCCGGTCCCACTGGAACCCTTCGCCCTCATAGCCGTAGGCCAACCAGTGGCCGGTCTGCGCCTTCCACAGCACAGGCTGGATGGCCATGACGATGACCGCCATCAGCACCGAGGCCAGTGCGGTGGTGCGGGCCGACCACCACCGCTGCACCAGTGCGCGAGCGCTGTTCCCGGCCACCACCGGCACCGCCAGCAGAACAAGGCCGTTCACTGGCCGGATGAGCACGATGAGCCCGAACAGTGCGGCTGCAGCGATGCTCCAGCGGATATGCGCACCCAGGGCGAGGCGTTGCACAATGCGCAGGAACAGCGCCACCACCCAGAAGGAATGGATGTGCGACCAGCCGGGTTGGAAGCCTGCATACTGGATCAGGGTGGACCCGAAGCCGAAGGCCAGGATGGTCCACGCCACTGCGGCAGGCCGCACCCCCAGGTTCCGCAGCAGCGCGGCCATGGCCCAGAGACCGATGAACAGGTAGCACCAGGCAGCCAGGTACAGGGCGGCCATCTCATACACGCTCAGCCCGTCGCGCGGTGCATCCGGGTCGAGCAATGCCACGGCATGACCTGCAACGAACCAGGGCAGCATGCTGACCGAGGTGCCGGCGAAGTACTTGTTCAGCGTGCCGTGTTCCGTGTGTCGCACGTACTCCCATTGGTAGGGCTCCCCACCAAGGTCCTTGCGCAGGAAAATAGCCTGCAGGTATCCATAATATCCCTTCGCATCACTGCGGATGGTCTCCTTCCACCCGTTGCCGTCCTCCCCCTGCCACGGCCCCACCTTGCTGAGCACGGCGGTTGCCGCCACCACCAGCAGGATGGCGGCGCGGTCGGGGGCGCTGCGAAGGATGGACCACATGCGGCCGTGAAGATGGCACCGATCGGCGGGTTGGCGGTGGGCGGAGCGAAGCTGGTACTTTCGCAGGGCGGGTCTTCAGGGCCTGCGGAGCATCATGAAGAAGGTCATCGTAACGGGGGGAGCGGGCTTCATCGGCTCGCACACCGTGGTGGAACTGGTCGCTGCGGGCTACGAACCGGTCATCGTGGATGATCTCCGCAACAGTGAGGAGCGCATCCTGCATGGCATCGCCGCCATTACGGGCCATTCACCGCGGTTCCACCGGGTGGATTGCAACGATGCGGGGATCCTCGACCGTGTGTTCGCGGAGGAGGGGCCTGTGCACGGGGTGATCCACTTCGCCGCCTACAAGGCCGTGGGGGAAAGCGTGGCCAACCCGCTGATGTACTACCATAACAACATCGGCTCGCTCACCGTGCTGCTGCGGGCGATGGACCGGCACGGGGTGAAGAAGCTGGTGTTCTCCTCCAGTTGTACGGTCTACGGCCAGCCCGACCGCCTGCCCGTCACCGAGGCCTCGCCGGACCGCAACGCCAATTCCCCCTATGGCTACACCAAGGTGGTCTGCGAGCAACTGCTTCGCGATCAGAGCCATGCAGACCCCGCCTTGCGTGCCATCATCCTGCGCTACTTCAATCCCATCGGTGCGCATCCTTCGGGCCACATCGGAGAGCTTCCGCTGGGTGTGCCCAACAACCTGGTGCCTTTCGTCACGCAGACGGCGGCTGGCATCCGCAAGCAGCTTACGGTGCACGGGGCCGACTATGCCACGCGCGATGGAAGTTGTGTTCGTGACTACATCCACGTGGTCGACTTGGCACGCGCGCATGTGATGGCGCTCGACCGCCTGGAGGGAGCCATGGCAGCGCCACTGGAGACCTTCAACCTGGGTACCGGTGACGGCAACACCGTGCTGGAGGTGGTGAAGGGCTTCATGGATGTCACCGGCGTGGCGCTGCCGTATACCATCGGACCACGCAGGCCGGGCGATGTGGAGAGCGTCTATGCGGATACCACCCGGAGCCGTGAGGTGCTGGGCTGGACCTGCTCCTTTGGGCTGAAGGACGCGCTGCGCGATGCGTGGAACTGGCAGCAGCGTCTGGGCGCCTGACGGCCTGCAGTGCAACCGTCCGCGTCAGTTGCTGCCAAGCAACAGGATGCATGTCCACGTGGAAATGAAGCCCAGCACACCCCCTGCAAGCACCTGGGCCTGTGTGTGGTCGCTGCTGAGCAGGCGAGCCGAGGCCACCAGCCCGGTCAATGCAATAAGCACGGCCAGCAAGGGCAGCAGACCCAGCTGGTGCATGGAGTTGACCGCGGCGATCGCGCCGATGAGGCCGCCCATGCCCACCAGGTGCGCGCTGATCTTCCACCGCAGGGTGATGACCAGGGTGAGCAGCAGTGCCATGAATGCGCCAATGAGCATGGCCTGCACGGCGGGATGGAAGGGGGTGCGGTGCATGAGGTACCACGTGGCACCGAAGTAAATGAGCGTGATGGCGTATGCAAGGGGGCGTTCCCTTCGTTGATGCAGCTCCATGGAGGTGATCATCCCGGCCCGCACCAGCAGGTGCAGGCTCATCAGCGGGAACACGGCGGACATCAGCGCCACCATGAAAACGGCAATGGGCCTCCTGTCGGGCGGGACGAAGTATGCCAGCCCGGGATCCACCGTGATCATGGCCCACAAGGTGATGGCAGGCAGGAACACCGGATGCAGGAGCACCGAGAGCAGGCGTGCGGCGGTACGCATGGCAGGGCCTCCGGTCAGAGTTCCTTGCGCAGCCGGGCCACGGGCAGGTTGAGCTGTTCGCGGTACTTGGCCACTGTGCGGCGCGCGATATTGTAGCCCTTGTCCTTCAACAGCGCGGTAAGCACATCATCGGTGAGCGGCTTGCGCTTGTCCTCTGCCTCGATCGCATCCTTTAGGATCTTCTTCACCTCGCGGGTGCTCACCTCCTCTCCACTCTCGGTGCTCAGGCTTTCGCTGAAGAAGAACTTGAGCAGGAACGTTCCGTAGTTCGTCTGCACGTACTTGCTGCTGGCCACCCGGCTCACGGTGCTGATGTCCAATCCCACGCGTTCGGCGATGTCCTTGAGTATCATCGGCTTCAGCTTGGTCTCATCACCGGTGAGGAAGAACTCACGCTGGTACTCCATGATGGCCTCCATCGTCAGGAGCAGCGTATGCTGGCGCTGTTTGATCGCGTCGATGAACCACTTGGCACTGTCGAGCTTCTGCTTGATGAACTGCAGCGCGTCACGGGCGTCCTTGTCCTTCCTGTTCCTTGCGTAGTCCTGCATCATCTCCCGGTAGGCGCGGCTCACGCGCAGCTCCGGAGCGTTGCGGCTGTTGAGGGAGAGTTCCAGCTGCCCATCGATGGCCATCACCGAGAAGTCGGG
>CAZLGY010000043.1:0-20435 GCA_964559165.1 uncultured Chryseobacterium sp. | reverse complement strand
GGCGGGTGAAGTACATGATGGTGCGCTTGCTGTTGAAGATGGGTGCCCCCTCGTTGCTCTCCGTATTGACCTCCAGGGGCAGCTTCACGGGCTCGCTCCACTTACCGAGCCGGTCGCGCGTACTGGTGAAAAGATCGCTGAAGGCCTCCCCCAGGATCTGGTCGGTCTCAGCCCCGGTGGCAGCCTCGCGGGTGCTGGTGAACACCACGGTCTCGTTCTTCTTGTCCGCAAAGGATGGGGTGAAATCGTATTGGGCGGTGTTCAGCAGTACTTCCGGGTCCACCGCGTAACGGGTGGGTTCATCCTTCCACTGCTGGGCGGTCCTGCAGGCTGCGATACCGGCTTCGGCGCGTGCATCGCCGGGCTTCTTCTCCTTGTACTTGTTGTAGGCCGCGATGGCTTCAGCGTACTTCCCTTGTTGCTTGAGCATCTCGCCGATCCAGAAATAGCCGGTGGGGTCCGCGAGCTGCGCCTTGTTGGCCTTCTCATACCACACCTGCGCCTGTGCAGCATCGCCGATCAGCCGGTAGCTCTCCGCCACCTTGTAGATGAGCTCCGCCTTGGTGGAGGCTTTCTTCTCCACCGTGTAGGCCTTCTTGTACAGTTCGATGGCACTGTAATAGAAACCCTTGTCGAAGGCCATGTCCGCCTCCTCGGCCAGGCGGCCCTGCTGCGCAGAAGCGGCCAGGGTGAACAACAGGCTCAAGCACAGGGTGCCCAGGATCTTCCGTGTGATCATCGGGATGAAAAGGATGGTTCGTGGTTCCGGTCCGGGCGAAGATAAGTAGTTCCTTGAAAGATGAAAGCACGCGCTGGAAAACACAGCAGAGGTGGGGACGATGCCCCTTTACCCCGGCCATGAAGCAGCTGCTGTTCAGCGCGTGAACAGGAGTTCGCGCATCTTGGGCAGGGGCCAGAGCTCATCATCCACGAGCATCTCCAATTTGTCCACGTGGTAGCGGAGCTCCTCGAGGTGTGGGCGCACCTTGTCGCAATAAGCGATGGCCTTTTCCCGGGCATCCTCGATCACGTTGGCCTTCTTGCGGGCCTCGAGCATGTCATCGGCCAGATGCTTCACCTTGCCGAGGTGCTCACTGATCTCCTCGATCAACTTCACCGGAGTATCGACAGCCTTGCGCGCTTTCTCGGCGGTGAGCACGTCGCGCAGGCCGCGTACGTTCTCGATCAGGCGGTTCTGGTAGGCGATGGCCGTGGGGATGATGTGGTTCTGCGCCAGATCACCGGCCACGCGGCTTTCGATCTGCACCTTGAGGGTGTAGCTGTGCAGCTCGATCTCGTGCCGGGCTTCCAGTTCCACCGGGCTCAGTACACCCATGTCCTGGAAGAGCTTCACGGTCTCCTTGCGGGCCCAGACATCCAACGCCCGCGGGGTGTCAGGAATGTTGCTCAACCCGCGCTTCCGGGCCTCCGCCTTCCATTCCTCACCGTATCCGTTGCCCTCGAACCGGATGGACCTGCTGGCCACGATCAGGTCGCGGAGCACGCGCAGGATGGCCTCATCCTTCTTGGTGCCCTTGTTGATGAGCGCGTCCACCTGCTTCTTGAACTGGCGTAGCTGCGCGGCGACGATGGTGTTGAGCACGGTCATGGGTCCTGCGCAGTTGGCGCTGCTACCCACGGCACGGAACTCGAACTTGTTGCCGGTGAAGGCGAAGGGGCTGGTGCGGTTGCGGTCGGTATTGTCCAGCATCACCGAGGGGATGCGACCGATGTCCAGCTTCAGCTCCGTCTTGCGGTCGGGGGTCATGGCACCCTTGATGTTCTTTTCCAGGCCATCGAGCAGGTTGCTGAGGTGTTCACCGATGAACACGCTGATGATGGCCGGGGGGGCTTCGTTGGCGCCCAGGCGGTGATCGTTGCTGGCACTTGCGATGGAGGCACGGAGCACATCGGCATGGGCGTGGATGGCGGCGATGGTGTTCACGAAGAAGGTGAGGAAACGGATGTTCTCCTTCGGTGTGCGGGCCGGGCGCAGCAGGTTGACGCCTGTATTGGTGGCGAGGCTCCAGTTGTTGTGCTTGCCGCTGCCGTTCACACCGGCATAGGGTTTTTCGTGGAGCATGACGCGGAAATCGTGGCGCTGTGCCACTTTCTCCATGACATCCATGAGCAGCACGTTGTGGTCCACGGCGAGGTTCATCTCCTCGAACACCGGAGCGCACTCGAACTGGTTGGGGGCGACCTCGTTGTGACGGGTCTTGACCGGAATGCCGAGCATCAGGGCCTCGGTCTCGAACTCACGCATGAACGCGCGCACCCGGTCGGGGATCGAGCCGAAGTAATGATCCTCCATCTGCTGGCCCTTGGCGGGCAAGTGACCGAACAGCGCCCTGCCGCTCATCATGATGTCAGGGCGTGCATAATAGAGGGCTTTATCGATGAGGAAGTACTCCTGTTCCCACCCCAGCGTACTGATCACCTTGGTGACATCCTTGTCGAAGTACTGGCAAACGGCGGTGGCGGCGTCATCCACGGCGCGGATGGCGCGCAGCAGGGGCATCTTGTAATCCAGTGCCTCACCGGTGTAGCTGATGAAGATGGTGGGGATGCAAAGGGTGCGGCCGATCACGAACGCCGGGCTGCTCGGGTCCCATGCCGTATAGCCGCGCGCCTCGAAGGTGTTGCGGATGCCACCATTGGGGAAGCTGCTGGCATCGGGTTCCTGTTGCACCAGCATGCTGCCATCGAAGCGTTCGATGCTGCGGCCGCCGCCGATGGGCTCGAAGAAGGCATCGTGCTTCTCGGCGCTGAGGCCGGTGAGCGGTTGGAACCAGTGGGTGTAGTGGGTGGCGCCCTTGCTGGCGGCCCACTCCTTCATGCCACTAGCCACCTGGTCCGCGAGCTTGCGGTCGATGCGCGAACCCAATTGGGTGGCCTGGCGCACGGCGTACCACGCCTCCTCGGTGAGGAACATGCGCATGGCGTCCTCGTTGAACACATTGGCACCGAAGAATTCGGAGATCTTCTGGGCGGGGGTTTCGAAGAGCTGCGGACGGCGATGAAGCACATCTTCCAATGCCTTGGCGCGAATGAGGGGGGTAGCCATGAAAAATTGATCGTTTTGTGGACACAAAGGTACTTCGGCGAGGGGGGTGGCCAGCAATAGTGGATAAATTTTCACCTCACCCTCCCCCCAATAGCCAAGCCCCCCGCACGAAACGGGGAAACCACTGCGCGTGGGGAAGCCGGGCCATCAACAGGACCGGCGGTACGGGAACAAGTGTGGGAGGCTCAGCCGCGCTGCAGGACGAGCAACACGTAGCCGACATAGAACAACACGAGCACAGCACCCTGCCAGCGTCCCAGGCGCTCGCCAAGGCGCATCAGCGGGTACAGCAATGCGGCGCACAGGAGCATGGCCCAGAGGTCCAGCTGGAACGCTTGGTGATCTGCATTTATGGGCGTAATGACAGAACTGAAACCAAGGATGCCCAGAATGTTAAATATATTACTACCGACCAGGTTCCCGAGGCTTACATCCGCCTGCTTGCGCAATGCCGCCACCAGCGAGGTGACCAGCTCAGGAAGAGAGGTGCCAACGGCCACAACGGTAACGCCGATGAGTTGTTCGCTGACTCCCATTCCGCGTGAGATGGCGACAGCACCTTCCACGAACCAATCGGCCCCCCATGTCAGACACGCTATGCCTGCCGCGAGCAATAGTACGGCCTTCCCGACCGGCATGCCAGCCGAAGAGGTGGGTTCATGGGCGGCGATCTCCTTGCGCGAACGGCGGATCATCCATGCGATGTAACCCACCATCAAAAGCAGGAACACCAGTCCCTCCCCGCTGGATAGGGAATCGTTTTGCATCAACCCCCAAAGCAAGAGGGAAGAACCCATCATCACCGGCCAATGGATGCGGTGCGAATCGCGGTCCACCTCCAACGGAAATATGAGTATGCAGGCGCCGAGGATGAAGGTGATGTTCACGACGTTGGAGCCCACCACATTGCCGACAGCGATCACCGAATTCCCTTTGAGCGCAGCAAGCAGGCTCACCAACAGCTCGGGTGCTGAAGTACCCATTGACACTACGGTCAACCCGACCACAAGCGGCGAGATACGGGCACGGAACGCGAGGTCGACCGCACCACGCACCATGGCCTCGGCACCGACGACCAGTACGACAAGGCCCACGAGGGTCATCATCCATTCATTCATGGCTGCTTGTATGGGTCCGGTGATGTTGGGGAAGGCACCTCGGGCACGGCCGGTGGCGGTTGCCTGCGCTGCTCCTGCAGGGCTTGGTTCACGCTGGAGGCCTCACGCTGTATCTCACGCTGCACCTCATTGCTGGCATCACGCACCTGGCGCATGGTACGGCCGAGTCCCCGTGCAAGGTCCGGGATACCCTTGCTGCCGAAGAACAAGAGCACGAACAGCATCACCACCATGAATTCGCCACCGCTGATGTCGAAGAGTAACGCCACGTGCATGGGGCCAAAAGTAAGTGGTCCCATCGCACCACAGGTGGTACGATGGGACCGCTTCCAACTGAACCATCAACTACGCGCGGGCCGCCGCCTTGCGCTTGTTCAGGTCAAGCACGATGGCACTGGCGATGAAAACGGAGGAGTAGGTACCCACCAGGATGCCGATCAACAGCGCGAAGATGAAGCCCTTGATGGATACACCGCCGAACAGGAAGATCACGAAAAGCACCAGCAGCGTTGTCAGCGAGGTGTTCATCGTACGGCCCAGCGTGGAGTTGATAGCCTTGTTGATGACCACGAAATGGGATTCCCGCTTGTGGTCGGACATATATTCACGCAGTCGGTCGAACACCACCACGGTATCGTTGATGGAATAGCCCAGGACGGTGAGCACCGCAGCGATGAAGGCCTCATCGATCTCCATGGAGAAGGGCATCACCTTCCAGAGGATCGAATAGAGGCCCAAAAGCGCCAGCGCATCGTGCATCAGGGAGAGCAATGCGCCGATACCATACTGCCAGTTCCTGAAACGCAGGGCCACGTAGAGGAAGATACCCAACAGCGCGACCAGCACCGCCGTGATGGCCGAGATCTTGATGTCGTCGGAAATGGTGGCATCAACCTTGCGCGACTCGGTGATCTCGTACGCGTTGTTCAGCTTGGCCAATCCCTCCGCGAGCTTGGCGTCGACCTGCGCATCCACACCCTCACCCGAGCGGTCTACCAGGTAATTGGTGGTGACCTTCACCTGGCGCGCCCCTCCGTAGGACTTCACTTGAACGGTGCTCTGCACACCCTCCTCGGAGCGGAAGCTGGGCTCGAGGTTGCTGCGCACGTCATCCACCCGGACATCCTCGGCGAACTTCACCACGTAGGTGCGGCCTCCACTGAAGTCAACTCCCCAATTGAAGCCGACCGTGACCATGGACACGATGCCAGCACCGATGAGCACCGCGCTGATCCCGTAGAACATCCTGCGCTTGCCCATGAAGTCGAACGCCGCCGTGGAGAAAATGTCCTTGCTCCAATTGGTCCATACCGCCAACTGCTTGCCCTTCTCAAGGCGCCAGGTGATGATCAAGCGCGAGAGGAAGAGCGCGGTGAACAGGGAGGTGAGGATACCCAGTCCGAGCGTGGTGGCGAAGCCACGGATGGGGCCAGACCCGAAGATGTACAGGATAATGGCCGTCAACAGCGTGGTGACGTTGGAGTCGATGATGGCGGACATGGCTCCCTTGAAGCCCAGGTCAACAGCGGACTTCAACATCTTGCCCTGACGCAATTCCTCGCGGATGCGCTCATAGATGAGCACGTTGGCATCAACCGCCATACCCATGGTGAGCACGATACCGGCGATACCGGGCAATGTGAGAGCGGCTTGCAGCGATGCCAGGGAGCCGATGAGCACGAAGAGGTTCACGAGCAGTGCCATGTCGGCCACCCAACCTGCGCTGCTGTAGTACAGCACCATGTACAGCATCACCATGAGCAGGGCCACGGCGAACGAATACATACCCAGCCGGATGTTCTCGCTTCCAAGGCTGGGCCCCACCACGGTCTCATCGATGATGCGGGCTGGCGCGGGTAGCGCACCTGCCTTGAGGATGTTGGCGAGGTCATCGGCTTCCTGGATCTGGGTGTTGAGGTTGCCCGTTCCCATGGAAATGCTGGAGCGGCCACCGGCGATCTCCGCCTGCACGATCGGTGCGCTGTACACGAGATCATCGAGCACGATGGCCACGGCCTTGCCCACGTTGTCACCGGTCATCACTTTCCAGGTCTGTGCGCCTTCGGCATCCATCTGCATGGTCACCTCCACCTCGCCCTTCATATCGAAATCCTGCGCGGCGTTCACGATGGAACTACCATCCAGCTTGGGTTTGCCACCACGTGGCACCTTCAGCGCGAAGAGGTTGAGGAAGGGCATGGAGCCTCCGTCGGTAAGCTCACGCACATCGGGTTTGGCGCCCCAGGCGAGCTTCAGGTCCTTGGGCAAGGCGTTGACCACTTCCGGACGGCTGAGGTAGGCGTTCACCTGGGCCGTGTCCGCAAGGCGGGCAGTTCCTACGATCGCGCCGCGGGCCAGGTTGAAACCGCTCTGGGCCTGCACGAGGGAGGGCGTCAGGACCGCAAAGAGGGGGTTCTCCTTGGCGAAGTCCTTGGCGGAAAGGGAGTCCGTAGCCAGGCTGTCGGTCGCAAGGCTGTCCGTGGCGAGGCTATCGGCCGCCAGCGTATCCGTTGCAAGGGTATCCACCGGGGGTGCCGCTGGGGGAGCCTCCGCCGGTGCGGTCGCCGCCGTATCCGCGACGGTGCTGTCAGCGGCCGTGGCAGGCTGCCCGCCCACGTTCAACCTGTCGCGCAGACGGGTGTTGGCCGCCTCAAGTGCGGGATACACCTCGGTGTTGTCGTACGTTTCCCAGAACTCAAGGTTGGCAGTGCTCTGCAGCACTTTCCGCACACGGTCCTTGTCCTTCACGCCCGGCAGTTCGATCTGGATGCGCCCGCTGAAAGCCTGCTTCTGGATGCTGGGTTGTGCAACACCGAACTTGTCGATGCGGGTGCGCAGGATGCGCTCGGTGTTGTTGAGCGCGGTCTCCGCTTCGCGCCGCAAGGCGGCGAGGTAGGATGCATCATCGCCCTCGCGATCGAACATGTCCTTGCGATCGGGGGTGTAGAAAATGGCCGAGAGCGGACCATGACCGGGGACCTTCGCGTATTCCTCACCGAAGAGGGTGATGAAATCGGCATCGCTGCTTTTCTGACGCTCGCGCGCACTGGCCATGGCCTGCCGGAAGGAAGGGTCCTCGCTGGTGCCGCTGAGATTATCGATCAGTTCGGGAATGCTCACCTCCAGGGTAACGGCCATCCCTCCCTTGAGGTCAAGACCGAGGTTGATCTCCTTTTCCTTGCATTCACGGTACGTGTATCCAAGTACCGGATAGACCTGTTGCTCACCATTGGCGCGCAGGTAGCTGTTCTCGAACCCCAGCTTCAGTTCCTCACGGTCCAACGCCTCGTTGCCAGGCACCGCAAGCACTGAGTCAGCCTTGTACGCGGCTTCTTCGGCCGCCTTTCGCTCAAGGCCGGAGGTGAAGATGGAGAAGGATAGCTGATAAGCACACGCGAGCGCCAGGAGGACCGTGAAGATCCATAGCGCGCCTCTGTTCTGCATGACCGTTGGTTTTTCCGTAAAAGAGGCGGCAAATATAGCGGAGTTCCCCTTCCCTGAACGGCCCTGTGCCGGAAGGCCTTGGCGATGACGGCTCGGGAAGCCCCCCCTCGGTCCTTTACCTTTGCAGCGTACACCTCCTATCGCATGCCCTGTAAACCCATCCGCACCGCCGTCGTCCTCCCCTTCCTCCTGCTGTGCGCCACGGTCGCCGGCCAGTGGGATGTCTCCTTCCAAGGGACCGTGCCGGTGTTGCGCAACGGGCAGCCGCTCGACATGGCGTGGGCAGGCGGTGTCAATTTCTCCCAGATCAGCGACATCGACCTCAATGGGGACGGCCTCAAGGACCTCTTCCTGTTCGACCGTTCGGGCAATGCGATCACCACCCTGCTCAACACCGGCACCCCCGGGACAGCAGCCTACCGCCTGAACCGTCCCGACGTCCCCCCCACCCTGTTCGGCGAGCTGCACGATTGGGTCCTGATGCGGGACTACAACTGCGATGGAAAGGAGGACATCTTCACCTACACGCAGGCCGGGTTCGGGGTCTACCGGAACACCAGTGTCGGCAGTGACCTGTCGTTCGAACAGGTGACCAACCGGGTCAATTCACGCTATGTCTCCCCATCGGGTTCCGGTACGGTCGCCAACCTGTATGTGTCCCAGGTGGACCTGCCCTCCATCGAGGACATCGACGGCGACGGTGACCTCGACGTCCTCACCTTCAGCCTGCTCGGGTCCTACATGGAATATCACAGGAACCTGAGCATGGAGCTCTATGGCACCTGCGATAGCCTGACCTTCGAACTTCGGAACAAATGCTGGGGCTTTTTCGTGGAGAACTTCAGCAACAATTCGGTGACGCTCAATACGCCATGTGATTTCAACGTACCCGACCCGGAGATGGGCGGGGCCGAAGGGGACAGGCCCGTCGCACCCGGGGACGCTGATGAGCGCGCCCATGCGGGCAGCACCACCACGGCCATCGACCTGAACGGTGATGGCGTCATGGAGGCGCTCCTGGGCGATATCTCCTTCAACAATGTGGTGGCCCTCTACAATGGCGGCACCGTTGAGCAGGCACTGATCACCTCGGAGGACACCCTCTTCCCGGTGTACGACATCCCGGTGGACCTGCCCGTTTTCCCGGCGTGCTTTTACGAGGATGTTGACAACGATGGCCTGCGCGATCTGTTGGTGAGCCCCAACGCGACCTCCCTTTCGGAGAACACCAACAGTGTGTGGTTCTTCCGGAACACGGGTACCGACGCGGCACCCATTTTCGAGCGTGTGCAACGGAACCTGTTCCAGGACCGCATGATCGATGTGGGCGAAGGTGCTTTCCCGGTGTTCTTCGACCATGACCGTGACGGGTTGATGGACCTGCTGGTGGCGAACCACGGGTACCACGACCAGGCCGGCAGCTACACCGGTTCCGTGGCGCTCCTTCGCAACAGTGGAACGGCGCAATCACCGCGGTTCGAGCTGGTGACGACGGACTACATGGGCCTGTCCACCAGCGGGATCGGCATGAGCATGTTCCCTGCGTTCGGTGATGTGGATGGTGATGGGGATGAGGACATGTACATCGGCGATCTCCAGGGCCGCTTGCACGCTTACCGGAACATCGGGGGTGCGGGCAGCGCCCAGTTCCAACTGTGGGCGCCGAACCTGACGGACGCGGCGGGCGGCATCATCGATGTGGGGCAGTTCGCCACCCCGGTGTTCCATGACCTGGACGGTGACGGCTTGCTGGACCTGCTGGTGGGCGAGCGCAACGGCAACCTCAACCACTACCGCAACACCGGCTCCGCCACGGCACCGGCATGGACCTTGGTGGACGAGGCGGCGGGGGGCGTGAGCACCACTGAATGGTGGAACGTCACGGGGTATTCCGTGCCCTCGATCGTGACCCTGCCGGACGGTGCAACGGAGCTGCTGCTCGGTTCGGAGGCGGGCTGGATCCACCGCTACACGGACCTGGACGGCACTCCCGGGAGCACCTGGACATTGGCGGACAGTACGTTCCTCGGACTGCGGGAGGGCTTCCGCACCGGCGTGGCGGCCCGCGACCTCACCGGTGACGGCCTGCCGGAACTGGTGATCGGCAATTACCGGGGTGGGCTCGGGTTCTGGGCCAGCGAGCCGATCGCCGGTATCCCGCAGGTGGAAGGCGTTCCCATGCTGGGCATGCATCCCAACCCGGCCCGCGACATGGTGAACATCACAGGAATGGAGGGCTCCCTGCGGGGTGGCGAGCTATCCGTCTTCGACAGCCTTGGCCATCTGGTGAGCAGCACGGGGGTGACCTCCGACACGTTCCAACTCGATGTGGCGGACTGGCCATGCGGCGTGTACACCGTGCGCTTGCGCAGCCCCAACGGCATCAGGATGGGCAGGCTGGTGGTGACGACCCCGTGAGCGGGCGCACAATGGAAAGGGCCGCCTCCTCATCGGAGCGGCCCTTTCCATTGCTGGGTTCGATGGGATCAGGCGGTGACCCCGGAGTTCATCCTGTCGAGCACATCCATCACCTCCTTCACGGCCTTGGCACTGGCCTTCACCAGTTCCATTTCCTCTGCGTTGAGCTGCAGCTCGATGATGCGCTCCACACCGTTCCGGCCAAGGATCACGGGTGCTCCCATGTAGATGTCCTTGAGCCCGTATTCACCCTGCAGCCATACACAGCAGGGGAACACCCGCTTCTGGTCGCGCACGATGGACTCCACCATCTGGGCAGCGGCGGTACCGGGCGCGTACCATGCACTGGTCCCCAACAGGTTAACGATCTCGCCGCCACCCTTCTTGGTCCGCTCCACGATGGCATCGAGCTTCTCCTTGGAGATCATCTCGGTAACGGGGATGCCGCCCACGGTGGTGTAGCGCGGCAGGGGGACCATCGTATCGCCATGCCCACCCATCAGCACGGCCTGGATGTCCTTGGGGCTCACGTTCAGTTCGGTGGCAAGGAAGGCGCGGTAGCGGGCGGTATCGAGGATCCCGGCCATGCCGAACACGCGCTGGCTGGGCAGCTTGCTGTTGATGTAGGAGCAGTAGGTCATCACATCGAGCGGGTTGCTCACCACCACGATGATGGCATCGGGGGAGTGCTTCACCACATTCTCCGTAACGCTCTTCACGATGGCGGCATTGGTGGCGATGAGGTCATCGCGGCTCATGCCGGGCTTGCGGGGCAGGCCGGAGGTGATCACCACCACATCGCTGCCGGCGGTCTTGGAATAGTCGTTGGTCGAACCCGTTACGCGGGAGTCGAACAGGTTGATGGGGGCGGTTTGCCAAAGGTCGAGGGCCTTGCCCTCGGCGAAGCCTTCCTTGATGTCGAGCAGCACCACTTCGTTGGCGAGCTCCCAGCGGGCAACGGCATCGGCGCATGTTGCACCGACATTACCGGCCCCTGCCACAGTGACTTTCATGCGTTCGGTTCGGATTGATGGGGTTGGTGTTGATGATAACAGGCCCACGGGGGCGGTACAAAGGTAGGTGCCATCGAATGCCTGTTCGGACGTTCCACATGCGTGTTGTGAACGTGTTCCCAACAGAACGGCCAATGCAGAGGCATCCTTTTCCAGGATGTTGCGTCTTGTACCCGATATGCCTACTTTAGTGGTACCAAGCACCGTGGCAGCGAGACCACATACCACTGACGACCGCAAGGAGGTGCGCTTGATACCCGCATGGGTGAAGGGTGGTGCCCCGGATGCGTCATACTCTGCCTTGGTGGAGGGATGCCTGGTGGGCGACCGAAAAGCGCAGCAGCGGGTCTATGAGCAGTTCTATGGCCGGATGATGGCCGTGAGCATGCGGTATACCAAGAACGTGGACCAGGCGAAGGACATCCTTCAGGATGCCTTCATCAAGGTGTTCGGGAGCATGGAGCAGTTCAACCGGGCAGGCAGCTTCGAGGGGTGGATCAGGCGCATCGTGGTGAACACCGCCATCGACCATTTCCGGCGCTCCAAGAACGCGTTCCTCCTGCTGGGTGAGGACCTGCACATGGAGGACTTCGGCGACGCGGAGCAGGAGGACCTTGCCGGGGGCGAAGGAACGGACGCCCTGATGGACCTCAAACCTGCCGATATCATCAACGCCATGCAGAAACTGACCCCCGCCTACCGGACGGTGTTCAACCTGTATGTGTTCGAGGAATTGACCCACAAGGAGATCGCCGAGATGCTGGGGATCAATGTGGGCACCAGCAAGAGCAACCTGGCCAAGGCCAAGCACAATCTGAAGAAACTTCTCACCGATCGGCGACAAGCCACAACGAACGACCGATGATGAATGCCCATGATGCGTTCGAACGCGCAGTGAAGGAGACCGTGGAGCCGTTCGAGGTGCCCTACAACTCAGCCGATTGGGCGCAGTTGGAAAGACGCCTGAACAAGAGCGGGGGCGCTGCTCCGAGGAAGTCGTGGGGCCTGATGGCCCTCCTGCTGGGCGGTGGTGCCGTTGCAGGGACCGCGGTCCTGCTGATGACCCAGCGGCCCGAGCAGGTGGTCGACGCAGCCGGGGATGACCTCCGGCAAAGCCCTGCCAGCATTGAGGAGGTGCGATCCGATCGGCTCCCAGCGGCTGTCGCAATGACCAGCACGGACCCGAACGCTACAACCGGTGCGGTTCCGGCGGACGGTGGTGCGGGTAGGCCTGTCACCACGGTGGGAACGACCGTGAACCGTGTCGGGCCATCGGACGGTTCGATGAAACCGACCGGTCCGGGCGGCCCCGAGGTGGTAGCGGTGCGCAGCGATGCGATCGGCATCCGCGCCAGTGTATCCGAAGGTTGCCCGGGCACCAGCATTGATTTCGCGGCGGAGAACCTCCCCACCGAGGGGATCTTCCTGTGGAATTTCGGTGACGGCAGCTTCTCGAACAAGGCCCGCCCCAGCCACGTCTTCTCCAAAGCGGGCACGTTCGAGGTGATGCTATCGCACAGCTCGGCGGGCGGCACCCTGGTGAAGAACAAGCCGGTTGCCGACCGGATCGTCATCCATGAGCTCCCGAACGCCACGTTCAGTCATGTGAAACAGGAGTACGAGAACACCATTCCCTCCGTTCATTTCGAGAACCGCAGCCAGGGCGGTGTAAGCTACCATTGGGACTTCGGGGATGGGAGTACTTCAACGGTGGCCCATCCGGACCATATCTACAAGAAGGCCGGGGAGCATGCGGTGGTGCTGACGGTGACGAACGCACAGGGATGCCAGGACCGCATGGAACAGATCGTGCACATTGCGAGCGACTATGATCTGCTGGCCCCGACCACCTTCTCCCCGAACAGCGATGGAGTCGATGACCTGTTCATGCCGGAAGCCTTGAAAGGACTTGGCGTTCGGTTCAAGCTCTCCGTACATGATCCACGTTCGGGGCTGCTGGTCTATGAGACGAGCGATGCCACCCGCCCTTGGAACGGCCGCATCGGCAACAAGGGTGAACCCTGCACACCGGGCGATTACGTGTGGATGGTGGAAATGAAGGATGGCGAGAAATTGGGAGGGACCTACAACGGAACGGTCGACCTGCTCCGATGAACCTTTCGATGGTCGCGATCGTTATTCATCCGAGCCCGGGGAGACCCGGGCTTGGTATTTTTACACCCAGGCAACCTTTGCACCGGCTGCTGCATCTAAACCAGTGAGTGCCTCTGGCATCCTTTCGACAGCACAAGCACCGAACCGTCATGAACATGTGCCCCCTCCTTCGCTCCACTGCGTCCAGGCTCACAGCCCTGTTGATGGGCGCCTTGCTGGCCGCACCCTTGCTGGCCCAGCAATTCAGCATCACGGCAGGTACCATCACCACCTGCGTTGGAGTACTGGAGGATAGCGGCGGGCCGGCCGCTCCTTACAACAACAACGAGAACTTCACCGTGGTGATCTGCGCGGACACCCCGGGCGACGGGATCTCGTTGAACTGGCTGATCTTCAACCTCAGCGGCGCACAGCCGAACCCGGACCGGATCCGCATCTGGGATGGTGACAACACGGGCGAGACCTTCCTTGGCGAGTATACGGGCAGTGATCTCCAAGGGTTGGTGGTATCCGCCACTCCTGCCAACAGCACCGGTTGTCTTACGGTCCAGTTCATCAGCAACGGTACGGGCACCGGGAATTTCGCCGCCTCCATCACCTGTTTCACCCCCTGCGACCGTCCGGAGGCGATCGCGAGCATGAGCGAAGCCGCACCAGCGCTCATCTGCGTGGGAGAGCAGATCTCCTTCGATGGCACGGCATCGACCGCAGCGCCGGGGTTCAACATCGTGAGCTACGAATGGGAATTCGACGATGGCAGCACGGCAGCTGGTCCCACAGCGAGCCACTCGTTCACAGAACCGGGCGAGTACATCGTGCAATTGAACCTGGTCGACAACAACGGGTGCGTGAACTCGAACGTTGTGGACCTGCAAGTGCTGGTGAGCACCACACCTTTGTTCACCGGGACGATCGAGAGCGTGGTCACCTGTTTCGG
Source organism: uncultured Chryseobacterium sp. (assembly GCA_964559165.1). Taxonomy (GTDB): domain Bacteria; phylum Bacteroidota; class Bacteroidia; order Flavobacteriales_F; family PHOS-HE28; genus PHOS-HE28. The sequence continues at coordinate 6,323 of CAZLGY010000043.1, read as the reverse complement.
CGCCTCCGTCGATCTTGTAGGAGTGGTGACGCCGGTCACCTGGACGGGACTGCCGGATGCCAACTTCGGTGAGGGTGTCTTCCTTCCCGATGATGTGGGACAGCCGTTCACCTCGAGCCTGAGCTTCACCCAGTTCGAGCCAGGTCAGACGCTGAACGACATCGGCGACATCCTGTCCATCTGCGTGGAAATGGAGCACACCTTCATGGGCGACCTTGTGCTGCAGGTTTACTGTCCGAACGGCCAGACGCTGATCTTCCATCAACAGGGAGGTGGGGGTACCTACCTTGGCTCACCGAACGACACTGACAGCAACACCAATCCGGTGATCGGTGAGTGCTGGAACTATTGCTGGAGCCCCACCGCCACGAACGGAACATGGGTGGACAACTCGAACGCAGGTGCGGCGAACACCACGTTGGCGGGCACGCCGCCGGCCCAATCGTTGAACCCGGGCACCTACGAACCGGTAGGCACCTTCAACAGCCTATTGGGCTGTCCGCTGAACGGTGAGTGGACGTACCAGAGCACGGACCTCTGGGGCGCTGACAATGGGTTCATCTGCTCCTGGTCGATCAACTTCGACCCGAGCATCATTCCCGATGTGACCCAGTTCACCCCATCCATCAATGGTTCCAGCGTTGATTCCGCTGGCTGGTCCGGTCCTTTCCTGACGACCGATCCGAACAACGCATCCATAGCCACAGCGGATATCACCACGCCGGGGACCTACGACTATGTCTATTCTGCGACCGACAACTTCGGATGCACCTATGACACCACCATCACGGTGACCGTGGAGCCACAAATGGTGATCGATGCGGGCCCGACGGTGACCCTTTGCAACGATCCGGTGCCCATGGCGGGTGAGATCGTGGCGAACGGCCCGCCGGAGGATTGCAGTTACCAGATCGAGCTGGAGGACACGTGGGGCGATGGTTGGAACGGTGCGCAACTGACCGTGACGGTCGCTGGCGTCAGCAGCACCTACACGATGACAGCCCCCTCTCCGCAATTCATCAGCATACCTGTTTCCTCGGGCCAGACCTTCGTGGTCAGTTTCGCGCCAGGTGCCTTCAACAATGAACATTCGTTCGCCGTATACAACGGAACCGGCGGGCTTCTGTACCAATCACCGCTGGGTCCGGCGACCGGTGTTGCGTACAATGGCATCGTGGATTGCTCCGGTGGCGTGTCCAACACGGTCTGGTCATGGAGCCCTGCAGCCGGTCTGGCGGACCCCAGCGACCCCGAGACCGATGTATACGTGACCTCTCCCACCTGGTATTATTTGACGGCCTATCCCACGGGCAACCCGGATTGCGCAGTGATCGACAGCGTGCAGGTGATACCGGACCCTTCCATTGATGCGGGCCTCAGTGCGGTGCTCTCCTTCTGCGCCGGCACTCCGGATTTCCTGATGACCGATTCGCTGCTTGGGACCCCGGACGCCACGGGTGTGTGGACGAATGGTGCCGGCGCCGTTGTTCCAGGCCTGTTCCAGACGCTCAGCACGCCTGGAGGCCAGTACACCTACACGGTAACCAGCCCCAGCGGTTGCGTGGCAACGAGCACGCTGAACATCACGGTGATCCCTTTGGACGATCCAACCTGCTGTGGCATACCGGATGCGGGCCTGCCGGATCAATCCTGCGACCTCACGATCGATCTCAATGCCACCCCGGGCAATACGGGTGTGGGACAGTGGTTCGGTCCTGTGGGCGCCAGCTTCGCAGATCCATTCTCAGCCACCACCACGGTGACCGTGCAACCCGGCATGGGAGGGTCGCATTGGTTCTATTGGCGTGAGAACGATGGTGCCTTCTGCAATACAGTGGACAGCGTGCTCATGACCTTCACTGATGCCATCGTCATCGACTTCAATGCCAACGACGCGGTGTGCGAGGGTAACTGCGATGGCGATGCGGAGGCCGTGGTGAGCGGCGGCAACGCTGCCGTGGCCATGAACTTCCAATGGTCGAACGGTGTGGCGGGCCCAGGCGCGGACCAGATCACGGACCTTTGTCCGGACGAATATTCCGTCACCGTAACGGATGACAACGGATGCACCGCGTCCGCCACGGTGTTCATCGACCTTCCGGACCCAGGCATCGATGCGGGCATCAGCACGGCCTTGGAATTCTGTGCCGGCACACCGGATTTCCTGATGACCGATTCACTCCTTGGCACCCCGGATGCCAATGGTGTGTGGACGGATGGAGCCGGAGCGACCGTTCCCGGCCTGTTCGAGACGCTCTCCACACCGGGAGGGCAATACACGTACACCGTGACCAGCGCGGCCGGCTGCCAGGTCACAAGCACGCTGGACATCACTGTCATACCCGCTGATGACCCCGTATGCTGCGGTATTCCTGATGCCGGACTGCCTCTGCTCTCCTGCGACCTGAGCATTGCACTGAGCGCCACACCGGGCAATACGGGTGTGGGACAGTGGTTCGGTCCTGCGGGAGCGGTGTTCGACGATGCCTTTGCGCCTGCCACATCGGTAACCCTCCAGCCCGGCATGGGAGGTCAGCATTGGTTCTATTGGAGGGAGAACGACGGCGCCTTCTGCAATACCGTCGACAGCGTGCTGATGACCTTCACGGATCCGCTCACGATCGACTTCACCACGAGTGACGCTGTATGCTACACCTATTGTGACGGCAATGCACAGGCACTTGTGGGTGGCGGCAATGCTGCGGTGGCCTTGGATTACAATTGGTCCACTGGCGTATCGGGAGCTGGCGCCGACCAGATCAGCGACCTGTGTGCAGGTGATTACACCGTCACCGTGACCGATGACAACGGATGCGCGCTGACCAGTTCCGTTACGATCAGCGAACCTCCCTTGTTGGAGATCGCATCCCTGACCTTCGAACCGGTCACCTGTGCGGGCGAATGCAGCGGTCGGGTGATCGTGGATGACGCACGCGCTGTGTCGTACAGTTTCGACAACGCCGGCACGTGGTCGACCTCGTCGGTCCTTGAGGATGCCTGCGAGCAGCCCTATCTGGTGTGGATCCGGGACCAGGCAGGTTGCCTTGGTTCAAGCCTGGTGGTCGTGACGGGACCTCCTCCGGTGGTAAGCGGCTTCCTTTGGGGGCCCCAGCCGGCGAACATCAATGCTCCCAGCATCCGGTTCATCAATACGAGCACAGGAGCCGAGCGGTACACGTGGGACATCGCAGGCCTGATGAGCACCACCGATGAGAACCCCACCTATGTGTTCAACGACCGCGAGCCGGGCAACTATGAGGTCTGCATGGTGGCGTACAACATGAACGATTGTGCGGATACCACCTGCCAGACCGTGGTGATCGAGGATATCCTGTTCACGTACATCCCCAACTCCTTCACCCCTGACGGCGATGGCCTCAACGATACCTGGGGCATGAGCGTGAACATCGCATCCATCACTTCGTTCGAACTCAGCATTTACGATCGTTGGGGCGGTGTGATCCTCACCTCCACCGACCCGCTCGTACAATGGAACGGTGCTGCACAGAACAGTGGCGACATCCTGCCACAGGGTGTCTACACCTACCGCATCACCTACGAGGTGAAAGAGACCCAGACCCGCAAGGAGTTGATGGGACATGTCACCTTGATAAGGTAACGCTCACACCGCTCCCGTGGAGGTCCATTGAACGCTCCGTGGCCGCAAGCACGTAAGAGGGCTGTCCGATAGGGCGGCCCTCTCTCTTGATGGCATGTCCGGCCGAGCCTTCAATTGGGTCGAACGCCGCGGTCATGCGCGCGCCGGAAAATGTCATCCATCCCCGATCCGGCGCCATTCATGGGCCAGTTGGCCCGATAGGCCGGAGGATACATCCGGTTAGGATGAAGCGCTTACCTTCATAGCGCATCCTGGCAGGACCGATGATACGACAGCGTGCATCCGCAACACCCGTGGCCGATCGTCCCGGAGCCAATGCCGTCATGGCGTTGCTGTTCCTGTGCCTTGTCACGGGCCGAGTGGCCGGGCAGACCTTCACCATGTCCAATGGTGCCGCGAGCACCTGCACCGGGGCCTTGCTTGACAGCGGCGGCCAGGGTGGGGCCGGTTATGGGAACAACGAGAACTTCACCTATACCATCTGTCCCGACGCACCTGGTGGCGCGATATCGTTGGACTTCATCACCTTCAACCTGAGCATCGCCGGGGCCGCGCCGATAGACTTCATGCGGATCTATGATGGTGACGGAACGGGGGCGCCCGTTCTCGGTACGTGGACGGGCACCAGCTTGCAAGGCCAGGTGGTATCCGCATCGCCGGCGAACACCACGGGATGCCTCACGGTGGTGTTCGCTTCCAATGGCAGCGGAACCGGGGTCTTCGCCGCGGGGATCACCTGTTACCAGCCGTGCACACGCCCTACCGCAGTGGCTACGCACGGAACGGCAGGCCCACAGCGCATCTGTCCGGGGGAAAGCGTGACCTTCAACAGCACCGCTTCATTCGCTGCCCCTGGCTTCAACATTGCCAGTCGGCGGTGGGAATTCGGTGATGGCACCGTACTGAACAATGCAGGACCGGTGGTGAACCACGTCTATGCCCAACCGGGTGGATACACGGCACAGCTCTACCTGGTGGACAACAATGGTTGTGCGAGCACCAACCGTGTGGACCTGCAGGTACTGGTGGGAACCGAGCCCAACTTCCAGGGCACGGGGGGACAGTTGCTCGGTTGCACCGGCCAGACCCTGTGCATCGACGGTGTGGTGAACGGAACCACGTGGAACGAACTTCCTGAGACGGACCTGGGTGGAGGCGTGTTCCTGCCCGATAACGTGGGCCAGTGCTTCACCTCCGAACTCACCTATACACAGTTCCTTCCCGGCCAGACCTTGACGAACGTGAACGACCTGCTGACCATCTGCATGGAGATGGAACACTCGTTCATCGGGGACCTCGTCATCAGTATCATCAGCCCGAACGGGCAGACCGTGGTGATGCACCAACAGGGCGGTGCCGGCACCTTTCTCGGTGAGCCGATCGACGATGACCTCACCCCGAACGCACAAGGTGTATGCTATAACTACTGCTTCAGCCCTGCAGCCACGAATGGCACGTGGGTCGACAATGCAGGCCTCACACTTCCAGCTGGCACGTATGAGAGCCTGAACCCCTTGAACGGCTTGGTGGGCTCACCGCTCAACGGTACCTGGACCATCGAGGTGTGCGACCTATGGGCATCCGACAACGGGTTCATCTGCAATTGGGGGATCGACTTCAACCCTGCCCTGTATGATGACCTGATCTCCTTCACCCCCAGCTATGGTGCAGGGTGTGACAGCTCCTCCTGGAGTGGTCCGCATGTAAGCAGCACGAACTCCAACTGCAACACGGTATGTGTTACACCTCCCGGTCCGGGTAGCTACGATTACACGTACTCGGTGACGGACAACTTCGGCTGCACGTACGACACCACGTTGACCGTGACGATCATTCCGGGCCCGCTGGTGAACGCAGGAGCGGATGCGAGCACCTGCAACACACCCGTGCAACTCGGAGCGAGCGTGAGCGGGGGCGGCTTCCCCTCCACATGCGTCTATACGTTGAACCTGTTCGACACCTTCGGTGACGGGTGGACGGGCATCATCGGAAGCAATGGTTCGCAGGTCACGATCACGGTGAACGGGGTATCCTCCTCCTGGACATTGGCGAACGGTGCCTCGGGCAGTGTTGGCATTCCCGTTCAACAGGGCGATGTGATCACACTGACCTATACCGCCGGTTCGATCTATAACGGCGAGCAATACTACACCCTTGTGAACGGCAGTGGTGCGGTGGTGTATGCCTCGCCCTTGGGACCGGCATCGGGTGTGGCGTGGGTGGGCGCGGCGAACTGTCCGGGCGGAAACTACATCTACAGCTGGAGCCCCGCTACCGGCTTGAGCAACCCGAACATCGCAAACCCAGTTGCCAATGTGGCGGGAACCACCACTTACTGCGTGACCGTATACCAAGCGGGTCATCCGGAGTGTGTGAGCACGGACTGCATGACCATCACGGTGGACAATGCCGTGGATCCGGGCACCAGTGGTTCCATCAGCGTGTGCGCGAATGCTGGAGCCGTGAACCTGTTCGCGCAACTTGGTGGCACCCCTTCGGCTGGAGGAACATGGACAGCACCGGGCGGGGGGGCGCACTCGGGCAGCTTCATTCCAGGAACCGATGCGCCCGGGGTCTACACATACTCGGTCGGGGGAGCTGGCGCATGCGGGGGGGCGGTCATTACGAGCACCGTTACGGTCAGCGTGTCGCCGGTCGCCAACGCCGGAACGCCCGGCAGCATCACGCTGTGCAGCACGGACGC
>CAZLGY010000042.1:3023-20520 GCA_964559165.1 uncultured Chryseobacterium sp. | reverse complement strand
CGCCTGCCCCTCGGAGCGCAGCACCATGCGCTGGTCCTTGGAGAGAAGTCCCTCGCGGTCACGGTGCTCCGGTGGCAGTTCGGCATACAGCTCCCCCCATGCGGTCCACATCGCGCTCCTGTCGGTGATGGGGATGTTGCGTTCGGCGAGCCAGCGCTCGACCATGCTTTTGTCGTCCGGTGCAGCCCGTTCGAAGGCGGTCACCAGGGGCCTCAGGCTCCGCTCATCCGTCCGTGGCACGCGGAACCATCGGGCACGCACCATGCCATCACGCAGGATGAGGTCCTCCTTGTGGTCCAACAAGCAGGCCTCCATCTCCTCCATGGAGATGACCGTATCCAGTTTCTGTTTCACCAACTCCTGCTCATAGGCGAATAGAAGCAGGGAGTTGCGATAGTCGAGCAACTTGGCCTCGAAATCACGGTCTGCGTCGGCCAGGTTCGCCTCCGCCTTGTTCAGCACCACCTGCTTCTCCAGCCAATTGCGGATGAACGACTGGGCCATGGCCACACTGTCCGCGGCCGATGTGCCGATGGGGATCACCTGCCGCAGGTCGCTGCGATGAAGGGGCTGGTCGAAAGCCACCGCCACCACCGTATCAGCCGGCTCTTCAGGCCTCGAACAGCCGCTCGCTGCCACGAACAGCAGGGCCGTCCAGGCGGCTGCGATGACGCGGCCTGTGGTGATCACTGGATGGTGTACAGCACGTCCTTGTTCACCGTGACCGGGTAGCGTGCGCGCAACTCCGCGATCCACTCCTTCTCCAGGGCATCCTGGTAGGCTGCCGTGATCGCACCGCGTGCCTCCTCGATGGCCTTGGGTGCAGGCGCCATCACCTGCTTGAGGTCCACCACCACGACCTGGCCGTTCACCGCGATGTCCGCACTCATGCCGGGCTTTTCCAACTGGGCCAGGAACGGCTTCTGCTCGGCGGTGAAATATGCGTTGTCGATGGAGAGCGCCAACGGGTCCTTGGCGTTGAGCACCCCGGTGAGCTGTGCCCCCCGTTCCCCCTTCTTCAGCAGGGCCCTCAGTTGCTTGGCTACCGCTGCATTGGCACATGTGTAGATGTCCGCGTCATACCGCGTGGGCCACATGAAATCGGTCCGGTGGGCCTCGTGGAATGCGACCAGGCCGGCAGTGTCGCGGACCGCACGTCCCCAGACCTTCTGGTCCGTCAGCTCGAACAGCAGGATGCCATCACGATACTCCTTCATGAGCATGCGGAAGTCGGTGTGCTTGGCCTCGAGCTGGCCGTCCTCATGGGCCAGGATGCGTTCGTCGGCATAGCTGTTCATGCGCTCGGCCACATACCCCGCCAGGGCTACGGGACGCTCCCGGCGCTGAGCGGTCTCCAGGCGGTCCAACAGATCACGCTGGCTCACCGTGATACCGGCGAAGGCGAAAACGGGCTTGGTCAGCTTTGCTGCCTTGCGACGATCGTAGCGCCATCCCTCGAACACCTCACGCACCACGACGGTGTCATCCATGGTCTGGGTCATCTCATCGTATTGGCGGCTGCGCACTGCGATGAGCCGTCCGCCGCTGACAGCACCCACCAACTCCCTTCGGTAGTTCAGCCCCCCCATGGTGAACGCACCCTCCACGAAGTCCTTGCGGAGGATGGTATCATTGACCGCAGCGCCCTTGCGGAACACATTGGTATCGAGCAATGCCGTGACCTTCTTGAGGTTCGCAGGATAGGACACGAAGCCGTACTCCTTCTTCAGGCGGTCCAGGAACACCTGCTTGGTGCGCTCCGAACGACTGTCACGGGCGATCTTGGTCTTCAGTTCGTTGCGGGCCACCTCGAAGGAGGTGGGCGGCGTGTACTCCAGGCGCTTGATGATATGCCAGCCAAAGCGGGAGCGCACAGGCTCACTGACAGCACCGTTGGAGGGCAATGCGAATGCGGCATCCTCGAACTCCTCGATCATCTTGCCGGTGCTGAACACGGGCAGCTCGCCTCCCTTGGTGTTGGTGCTTTCATCCTCGCTGTACTTCAACGCGGCATCCTCGAAGGAAAGTCGGCCATCCTTGATCTGGGCATGGATCTCGCGCACGCGCTTCTCCACTTCACCCTGCCGTTCCGGGCTGTCCTGATCGGTGCTGCGAAGCATGATGTGCGCGGCTTTCATGCTGCCACGGGCAGGACGCTTGTCGGTGACCTTGATGATGTGGTACCCGAAACGAGTACGCACCGGTTGGCTCAGTTCGCCCACCGCGGTCGCGTAGGCGGCACTCTCAAAGGGATAGACCATTTGCAGGGCCGAGAAATACCCGAGGTCGCCCCCGTTCTTGGCGGCACTGGGATCATCGGAGCCGCCCTTTTCCTGCGCCACCCGGGCGAAGTCGGCCCCTTCAACAATGCGCTGCCGGAGCGCCATGATGCGTTTCCAGGCGGCAAGGGTGTCCTCCGGAGAGGACTCTGGTGTGACGCCTACCAGGATATGGGACGCACGCACCTCCTGTTGTGAACGGTCATAGGCCTCGCGCAACAACGCATCGTTGAGGTCGCGGTCGGTGAGGTACGGGCGGGCCAGCTGCTTGCGATACCCGTCCAATTCGTTCCTGAACTTCTGTACGGTATCCATCCCAAGGGTCTCCGCGGCACGGACCTTGAGCTTGTAATTGGTGAACAGCTCGAGATACTCGTCGAGGGCTTCGCGGGAGACGGATGCCTCCTTGTTGTTCTTCTTGTAGATGGCCTCGAACTCGGAGCGCAACACAGGTGCTCCATCAACGGTCATCAACACGGGGTCGCTCACCGGTGCTTGAGCGAAGGACAGGCCGGCCAGGAGGCACATGGCGGCGCTGAACACGAACTTGCTGTTGGACAGGGCGGTCATCGGTTCACGTTAAGGGTTGCAAATGTAACCGATCGATACGGGGCAGCAGGCTGTTGATCCCTGTTAAGATCTTCAAGATCCACTACAGGACGTGCCGCGGACCCGGCCCATGCGAGCGTGGTGCAGCATTGGTCCACCACATGCAGGCTCCGTCCCGTTCGGGCCGGAAGGCCTAATGATGGCTGTAGTTCGGCGCCTCCCGCGTGATGTACACGTCGTGGGGATGGCTTTCCTTCATGCCTGCCATGGTGATGCGGATGAACCGGGCACCGAGCAGCGCCTGGAGGTCCCTTGCACCACAATAGCCCATGCCGGCGCGGAGCCCACCCACCAATTGGTGCATCACCTCGGCCAGGCGACCCTTGTAGGGAACGCGCCCGCTGATGCCTTCCGGTACGAGCTTACGGATATCGTCCTCCATGTCCTGGAAGTAGCGGTCCTTGCTGCCCTGCTGCATGGCCTCGATGGAACCCATGCCGCGATATGACTTGAAGCGGCGCCCTTCGTAGATGATGGTCTCACCGGGGCTCTCCTCCACGCCGGCGAACATGCTACCCACCATCACCGTGCCCGCCCCGGCGGCAAGTGCCTTGACGATATCACCGGTGTACCGGATACCGCCGTCCGCGATGACGGGTACCCCCGTGCCTGCGATCGCACGTGCACAATCGAGCACTGCGGTGAGCTGGGGAACCCCCACGCCCGCGATGACGCGCGTGGTGCAGATGCTTCCCGGACCGATACCCACCTTCACGGCATCGGCACCGGCCTCCACCAATGCAAGGGCCGCTTCGGGTGTGGCGATGTTCCCGACAATGACGTCCACATCGGCGATCTCCGCCTTCACGGCCTTTAGCATGTCGATGACCCCGCGGCTGTGGCCATGTGCCGTGTCGATCACGAGCGCATCCACTCCTGCATCGCGCAACGCGCGAGCCCGGTCCAGGGAATCCATGGTGACCCCGATGGCGGCTGCCACACGCAGGCGTCCGAGCCTGTCCTTGCATGCGTTGGGGCGCTGTTTCAGCTTGATGATGTCCTTGTAGGTGATCAGCCCCACCAAGCGACCACTGGCATCCACCACGGGCAGCTTCTCGATCTTGTACTCCTGCAGGATCTCCTCCGCCTTCGCCATGTCCGTATCCGGCTGTGCGGTGATGATCTTGCTGCTGGTCATGACCTCGGCCACGGGCCGTGCCATGCGCTTCTCAAAGCGGAGGTCACGGTTGGTGACGATGCCCACAAGGTGGTCCCGCTCATCCACCACGGGGATGCCGCCGATGCGGTTCTCCGCCATCAGCTTCAACGCATCGCCCACCTTGGCGTTGCTGAGGAGTTTCACCGGATCGAGGATCATGCCGCTCTCGGAGCGCTTCACCCGGCGCACTTCCGCCGCCTGCTCGGCGATGGACTGGTTCTTGTGGATCACCCCGATGCCCCCCTGCTGTGCGATGGCGATGGCCAGTTCTGCACCGGTCACCGTATCCATGGCAGCGGATACGATGGGAACGTTGAGGGTGATCGAACGTGTGAAGGGCGAACGGATATCCACCTCCCGCGGCAGCACCTCGCTGTAACCGGGCACAAGGAGCACATCGTCGTAGGTGAGCCCCTCACCCACGAACTTGTCCTGACCAAGTGGATCGGAAGACCTGTGCCCGTTGGATCCGGGTACGGTGGCGCTAAGGGTGGATCGTTCCATGCACAAAAGTACACAGCGGCGGCAATACCCCGTTCAGGGTGCGCCCAGCACGGTGACCGTGCCCCGCCGTTCAACCAACCGCCCCCCACCGCTGCGGTAGGCACAGTAGTAGGCGTAGACCCCGGCGGGTACCGGCCTGCCAGCGATGGTACCGTCCCAGCCTTCCATCGCATCATTGCTGGTCCAGACCACCTGGCCCCACCGATTGATGATGGACAGCTCATAGACCGAAACGTCCACATAGGCCAGCACGGGCCTGAAGACCGGGGAGGCTCCACCGATGATGAAACCCGTGGGTATGAACACGAGGTCCTGCTGTACGGCGCAGGCCTCATTGCTGAACGAACGCGCATCGATGCCCAATGGTCCGCCCACCTCCACGGCCTCCACCACATAGCAGCACCGACCGCCGCTCGTTGCAAATGCATTGACATCGTCCACGAAGTCCCAGACAGGCTCCGGAACGGTGGCGATGAGCTCGTACGAACCACCATCGATGCTCCGATGGATGTTGTAGCCGCCCACCGATCCCTGCCATTCAGCATAGCCGTTCCAGCGGAGCTCATTCAGGCCGGCCAGATCGGGCACGGCACGCAGGACCATGTTGCCGGCCACGTTGCTGCGAACAGCCTCCCTGCCGCAACTATCGAGGACCGCCATCCGGTAACGGTAGCCGAAGTTCCCAGGGTCCAGACCATCATCCACGTAGGTGATCACAGGTCCTGCCATTGCCGGGAACGTGGCCACCTCCTCGAAGGGGGCACCATTGTCGGAGCGCAGGAGGCGGTACCCCCCCGCCACCGCAGTGATATCGACGCTATCCACCACCGTGATGGCGGCAGGTCCGGTAACGCTCACACTTCGGATGTAGTTATCCCCGGGTAGCGGCGGATAGTCCGTGAAGACACAGGCTTTGTTGCTCAGGGAGAACGTGGCATCATCGGCCCGCTCGGCACGCACCACGTAACAGTACTGCACACCCGGATCCACCGGATGCTCAAGCACCGTGGAACCGGCACTCGTTTCGCCGAGCAGCACCCACGCGCCGTTGTTGCGCTGCACATGGACCCGGTGTATCCCGACATCCCAACCGGCATAGGGTGTCCACTGCAGGCGCATGGTGCCACCACAGCGATCGTGGACAGGCACCAGGCACATGCCCGTGTGCGCGGCACCCGTTGGGCTGGTGTTGGGCGCGAGGTTGGGCGGAACACCCACCAGGCAGGTATCAAAGGCTGCCACCAGGAACCCTTCCGGCCGGTCGCCCGATTGGCTCAGGGGCCAGGCATAGACGGTGTTCGTCCGCCCCCACACGGTATCCTGGATCACTCCACCGGTGGGCGTGTTCCAGAGGATGATGTACCCATCGGTGTCGAGTTCGGGGGGAGGCTGCCACGATACGGTTGACAAGCCCGTTAGCGTGTCCACCGAAACCCTGGTGATGAGCGGGGTACCGGGGGGCGTAACATCGACGAATACATCACCGCGCAGGTTGCTGATCGAAACGCATCCCGACGCGTCCTGGACCCCCACCCGGAAGGTCAGCGAGTCCTCGCAGATACTGATGACATGGGCATACCCACCGGCCGTAACGTCCGATGAGCCGACCTGTACCCAATCGCCGACCGGATATTCCATCCATATGGTTGCCAGCGATGAGGCCGAGGGCGCCAGGACCGGGGCATCCCAGGAAATATCAGCGGCACCTGCGGGCACGCTTTGCTCAAGGTCCATGAAGAGGGTGGATACCGTATCGGAACCGGCACTTTCACCACCGTTCGTGCTGGCGGTGGTCATGAAGTAATAGCGCTGCGCACCATCCGCATCGGCTGCGGCATCGAGGAAGGTGGTGATCCCGATGGCCGGAACTGTGTTCGGCAGCAGGACAAAGGGGCCTTGCGGCAGGTCGGCCCGGTAGATGCGGTATTCCAGGAAGAGCCCACCGGGGTCGGCGGCGGGCACCCATGTCAATGTCACCTCACCAGCGACGTTCACCGACGAGCAGCGCAGGGAGGGAGGTCCGGGAGCCTGGGCCACAGCGGACAAGGGGAGCAACCCTGCTGCGAGCTGCAGGACCGAGCGCGCGCACACGCGCCAAAGACGACCCGACGTGTCGGAAGGCAGGCAGGGCAGCGTGCGGATCATGCGTAGGTCGGCAAGGAAGCAACGCCGGACCGCACGGCGTGGTATTCGGCCATGATGTCCTCCACGATACGTGCGGCCGGCAGGATATCGCCGAACTGACCGGAGACCTGCCCGATCTCCAGTTCCCCTTCCACCAGGTCGCCCTCGAACATCCCCTTCTTTGCACGCCCCCTGCCCAGCAAGGCCTTCAGCTCGTCCACCGTGGTGCCCCGTTGGTACAGGGCCTGCACCTGCGCCTGGAAGGGGTTCCGGATGAGGCGCACGGGGGCCAGCTCCTTGAGGGTGAGGACCGTATCACCTTCCTCGGCGGAGGCCACCAGTTGCTTGAAGGTGGGATGGGCGGAGGACTCCAAGGAGCAGACGAAGCGGCTGCCCACCTGAACACCATCAGCACCCAAGGCCATGGCGGCCACCATGGCGCGGCCGTTGGCGATGCCGCCGGCAGCGAGCAGGGGTACCGAAATGGCGTCGCGTACCATGGGTACCAGTACCATGGTGGTGGTCTCCTCCCGCCCGTTATGCCCACCCGCCTCGAACCCTTCCGCCACCACCGCATCCACCCCGGCCTGCTCGGCCTTGCGGGCGAACTTCACACTGCTCACCACGTGCACCACGCTGATACCGGCCTCCTTCAGCCGGCCGGTCCATGTACGCGGGTCGCCGGCCGACGTGAAGACCACGGGTACACGCTCCGCGATGATGGTGGCCATGTGCTCCTCCACGTTCGGGTACAGCAGCGGCACATTGACCGCGAAAGGCCTGTCGGTGGCGGTCTTGCACTTGCGCACATGCTCCCTGAGCACATCCGGGTACATGGACCCCGAACCGATCACGCCCAAGCCACCAGCCCCGCTGACCGCAGCCGCCAAACGCCAGCCTGAACACCAGATCATACCGGCCTGCACCAACGGATAGTGGATGCCGAAAAGGTCGGTTATGCGGCGCGGGTCTGACATGGTGCAAAGGTACCCAATGATGGCACGTTCCCGGAACGGCAACGCTGTTGACGGAGGTCGATCGACCGATCGTTGATATCCCGATCCCGGTAGGGTGTGTGAACGAGCGGGAACTTTTGTTAGGTTTGCCCGGTAGAAGCGAACAACGGTCCGCACCATGCAACGTTCCATCACACGCCTCGCAGCCATCGCCGGTCTGCTGCTCCTGGTCACCAACGTGAAGTCCCAATATGCCTGGGACTTCGGTGTGCACGTCGGTGCCGCCAACTACCTGGGCGAGATCGGGGGCAAGGACGAACCCCGACGGGATTTCGTTTGGGACATGAAGATGCAGCAGACCCGCCTCTCTGTGGGAGGTTTCGCCCGTCGCCGGATCAACCGGTTGCTTTCGGTGAACGCTGGCTTGATGTACCTGCGCATCCAGGGTGCGGCTCACGGATTACGGGCCGCGCGCAGGTCGCAACCTGAACTTCCGCAACGACATGTTCGAACTGTACATGCGTCCAGAGTTCACTATTTTCCAGGACAACGACCTGGGTGGACGCGGTCGCTACAAGACCGATTTCCGCCTGTTCGGCTATGCGGGCATCGCTGCGCTGTACCATAACCCCAAAGGCCAGCTCAATCGGGAGGGTGAGTTCTACGACCTCCGTCCCCTGCGCACCGAACTGGTGGATTATTCAAACCTCACCGTGGCCATCCCGGCCGGTATCGGATTCCATTTCACCAAAAAGCGCAGGCACCGGTTCGGCTGGGACATCGGCTGGCGTACCACTTTCACGGACTACATCGATGACGTGAGCACCACCTACAAGGACCCGAGCCAGATGTCCGCGCTCGGTGCCCAGTTCTCGAACCAGAACATCTTCGTTGCAGGGCTCGACGGCCTGCCCCACCCCGAGAACTACGGTTATGGCGCGAACCAGATCAGCGGGCAGCCTGAGAACGTGCGTGGCGATCCCACCCACAACGACAGTTACCTGACCATGACACTGACCTACAGCTATGTGCTCCGTGGCCAGTCCAATTTCTACCGCCAGCGCTACAACTGGGTGCGTGGCACCAAGCGCGTGGGACGTAAGTCGCGTGCCAAGTTCTGATCGGTGCCGATCCTTATTCCAAGCGAGGGGGCAAAGGCCCCCTCGCTGCTTTTCAGGGCACGCTTACTCAAGTATGCCGTTCCGCTCCATCCAATCCTCCAGAACGATAAGGCTTAGCAAGCGTGACCAATTGACGCGAGGGTCGCGTGCAAGGAAGTGCGCCCAAAGTTTTTCCACAGCTCCAGGCGCCGACCAGGAACGCGCAGCCGCACGCCTGACACGCTCCTCACACCAGGTGCGCAACTCATTGCGCATCCAGTGTTCCCATGGCATCGTGAAGCCCATCTTCGGGCGATCCACAATAGTACGGGGTAGCAGTTCGCCGAGGGAGTCCACCAGTAACTGCTTGGGGGTGTGCGGATATTTGTACCGGTCCGCCACCCCGAGCACGAACTCCACCAGTTCATGGTCCAGGAACGGCACACGCACCTCGAGCGCATGGGCCATGCTCATCTGGTCGGTATCCCGCAGTAGCACGTTCTGCAGATAGGTCCCGAGCTCACCCAGGCTCACCTGCGACAGCATCGGCAGTTCGTGACCACGGCCTGCGCGTATCACTGCCTGCATGAATCGGCGTACCGCATTTTCCGGCAAACGACCTGCACCCAATAAATGTCTAACCTCTTTATCCGGGAAGCTGATCCTGGAAACCGGGTAGGTATCATCCACCGTGAAGTGGGGTAGGCGGAGGAGCTCACCGAGCTTGTCGCTCTGCGCAGAAGGACGGACATTTGATAGTGTCTGTGCGAGCAGCCCCCGCATCCAAGCCGGGAATTGGGTCAACCAGCGCTTGTTCCAGAGGCCGATGCTGCGTGTGAACACCGGATACCCTGCGAAGAGTTCATCGCCCCCCAGACCACTGAGCGCCATGGTGATGCCCGCTTCCTTTGTGACCTTCGAGACCACATAGGTATTCACGCCGTCGGCGCTTGGGTGGTCCATGGCAGCAAGGGCAGCGGGCAGCAGGTCGAGCATGTCCCGGGGCTGAAGCCGGATGGGGGTATGGCGCGTGCCGAAGCGTTCGGCAACCACGCGTGCGTAGGGCTCTTCGCTGAACTCCGGTTCGTTGAAGATGACCGAGAAGGTATGGACCGGATCCGTCGATGCCTGTGCCATGAGCCCGACGATGGCACTGGAATCGATGCCTCCGGACAGGAAGGCACCGAAGGGCACGTCAGCGACCATGCGGCGTTCGACAGCGCGCGATAAACGCTCCCTGACCTCGCGCTGCACCACTGCGAGCGGCAGGTGTTCGGCGCTGCGGTCCACCGCACCCACAAGGTCATACCATTGCCACACGCGGACCTCCTGGTCACTGATGCGCATCGCGTGGCCGCCCTCCAGCATGCGCTCCTGCTGGACGATGGTGGCAGGCGCGTGCACCGTCTGGTAGCGAAGATGGTCCACCAGGCCATCCCGGTCCAGCGTGGCACGCACAAGGCCCGAAGCCAGCACCGAACGGAGTTCGGAGGCAAAGAGGATATGCCCCCCCGTGCGCGCCACATAAAGCGGTTTGATGCCCATGCGGTCGCGCACCAGAAGCAACTCCCCTGCCGCAGCATCCCAAAGCGCGAAGGCGAACATGCCTTTGAGCCGGTGCAGCGCGGCATCGCCCCATGTGACCAACGCGGCAAGCAGGACCTCTGTGTCAGAGGCAGTGCGGAAGGTCCATTCCTTCAGTTCTGCCCTTAGTTCACGGTAATTGTAGATCTCGCCGTTGAAGACGAGGGTGAAACGGCCATCGGGTGACCGGAAGGGTTGGTCGGAGGCGTGCCCCAGGTCGATGATGCCGAGCCGTCGGTGACCGAGCGCCACCAGGTCATCGACCCATGTTCCCTCGGCGTCGGGCCCTCGGTGCGCCAGCGCGCGGTTCATGGACGCGATGGTGGCGCGGGGATCGGCGATGCCTTCCAATCCGAATATGCCGGTGATGCCGCACATCTGGTGTACTAACGGCAGTATATCATGAGCTCATGGTTCATCTGAAGCGGTCCTTCAAGCGCAAGATGCGACGCTCCATGAACTCGTATGAAACTACAGCAAAGATGATCGACATAAATAAATCCAAGGGAAAATTCGGAATGAGCCCTGCACCTCGGCCCATGCCCATGAAGATCACGTGATAAAGATAAATTCCATAGGAGATGCGGCCTATGTATGCCAAAGGATCCCATTCAAGGATGGTGATCAATTTCGCATGTTCGTTACGCATCATCCACATGAGCATCAATCCCGTTCCGACCGATTGGAATACCGGAGATACTTCCAATATAGACGTGGGCGACCAGATCGGAAAGATAAATAAAAAAATCGATGATAATATTAAATTTCTATTATGATATATTTTTCTCATCTCTAAAAAACCAAATAATGAACCTATCATAATCGGACCAACAGCGGGTATGAATAGTCGATTCCCATGAAATAAATCATTGAGCTTAATCCCTGTTCGCGTCCCCGGAATTATAATGTCATTCAAATAAATCAGCACTATCGAACTAATTATTATTATAATAAACATGACGATAAAAGTCATATGTCGGGTCAGTGTCCGAAGAACCAAGGGCCAAAATACATAGAACTGCTCTTCAACAGCCAATGACCAAGTATGGCCCAAATGGATATCATAAAGGGTTGTAGGTATAAAATTATACAAGTAGATAAAACTAAAAAAAAGGCCTGGAATCCAAATATCGAAAATGCCGATATAAGAAAGAACCATGTTTATTATTATAAAAACAATTAACGGCGGAGTGAGCCTCAGAAATCTTCTAATATAGAATTTCTTAAGATCGATCTTCCCAGTGCTATGAAACTCAAGCAATAAGATCCTCGTGATAAGGAACCCGCTCAACGTAAAAAAGATATTGACACCTGTCTCACCAGAACATAATCGCCAAAGCCTGTCCTGAATGAAATGCTGGTCGGGAAGCGAATGAAAAGCGCCCAAATGGGTTACGAGCACCATGACGACTGAAATAGCCCGGAGACCGTCGAACCCACGTATATGACCGACCCTCATAATTAATCCGCAATTCCAGCAATTATCCGTTGCAAGCCTTCGCGGAGAGGCACGGGTGGCCTGCTCAAAAGCTCCTTCATCCGGTTCACATCGGGCATCCGACGCGTCATGTCACCCTCCTCAAGCGGGGGCAGGTGAACGACCCTGGAGCGGCTTCCGGTCAACTCGATGATGAGCGATGCCAGGTCCTTGATGGTGATCTCCACATCGGATCCGATGTTCACCACGTCATTGATGACCTCCCCACGCCGGAACGCATTGAGGCAGGCCTCGGTATTGTCGTCAATGTAGCAGAACGTGCGTGTCTGAAGGCCATCACCGAAGAGAGTGATGTCCTCGTGGGCCAGGGCGGCTCGAATGAACTTGGACACCACAAAATCGCGGCTCTGCTTGGGGCCGTAGGTATTGAAGAAGCGGAAAACGGTATAGGGCAGTCCGTACTCCTTGTAATAGCTGCGGAGGAACGCTTCACCGATGTTCTTCACGATGGCATATGGCAGCTTGCTGTTCAGCGGTGTGGTACGTTCGTTCTGGGGGATCTCCACAGGCTCGCCGTACACCTCACTACTGCTACTGAACATTACCCGCTTCACGCCGGTGTTCTTGGACAGGTCCAGAATGTTCCGGATACCGTCGATATCTCGCAGCACCATCACCGGATTGTCGGTGGTGCGCTTCACGCCCACCACGGCCGCATAGTGGAAGACATGGTCAAACCGGTAAGCGTAGAAAACCCCGCTGATATCCTCGAACCGATTGACATCACATTTGATGAATGTAACCCCGGCGGGTACCTTGGACACTTCACCCGTAAGGAGGTTGTCCACCACCACGACCTCGTTGGCAGGATCAACAGCCAGTTTCTCTGCGACATCGCTCGCGACGAATCCCGCGCCGCCGGTGATCAGTATGCGCCCCATCAGCTGCTTTGCCTTTTCACGCTCGCTGAAGCAAAGCTAATCGTTCGGGCGGGAGGATGAACACTCCGAATGATCGGGCTCGGTGTATGGACCAAGCATGCACTTCGATAAGCGCGCGATGAGGCGAAGCCATGCGCTGCGCGCCACGTAACAGGCAGGCCATGTCCATTACACCTTCATACCGAATAGATTTGGGACGCCAACGATGCAACTAGCAATGCCATACCGCAACCCTTCACAGGGGCATCCGACCGTTAGAGCGGACCATCGCATGCCGATGCATGCTGGGTCCATGGTCACTGTGGCACACCCGCACATGTTGGGTGCCTCGTGCGCGCCAGCCCTGCCAGATGCTTGACTTCCTCCGCGACGAGTTGCAGTTCCTGCTGCTCATCCTGCTCTGGGTGGGCGTGGCGATATATGGCGGGCCTTTGCTATTCGCGGTACTCCCATTGTCCGTCTTTCTTATGCGCTCCAAGGAGCTATGGGCTGAAATGGTGTTCGGATTCATTGTTATCCTCGTGCTCTCGGACATGGAAAAAGACATGTTCCCCGAGATGCGCATCATAAAAACAGCAAAAAATACCTATCTACTATCTCTTGCTGCGATACTTATTATCGATCAAAAAAAGTTCTTACCAAGTTCTAATATATTCATCATTTTCCTGCCATTTTTTATTTATAGTATTTTTCCCATGGCATTTTCAAACAATTTGTTCGTATCCATACAAAAAACATTTTCATATGCGCTAATATATCTATTAGTGCCAAACTATATTATTTTGAACTTTAGGATCAGTAGCTGGAGCTTCATCAAGAATTTAATATGGTTCATAATAACCATACTCCTTTCTGGAATAGTAATATTCTATGGAAGTGAATTAGGATATGTGCAAGGCCGGTTCAGGGGTCTTTTCGGAAATCCAAATGCGCTAGGGATCTTCTCCTTCCTGGTAATTATTCTTTTCACTACTGTCAACATCAACAACCGCTCCCTGTTTTCAAAAGGACAAAAGATTTTTATGTACGCGGTTATATTATTTTCAATTATACTCACAGGGTCTCGAAATTCACTGGTAGCAACCGGAATATTTCTTGTTTTCCAGCGCTTCTTTTCCCGCTCCCCCTTCCTGGGTTTCATTGCGCTGCTTGCGGCCATCGGTATCGGAGAGGCGGTCTCCTCCAATATCGAGGCCATTATAAGCGCGCTGGGGCTTGAGGAGTACCTCCGGGTGGAAACACTCGAGGGCGGGAGTGGCCGATACTTTGCATGGCAATTCGCATGGGGACATATCCAGGACTATTTCGTTTTCGGCGGTGGGTTCGCCAACGATGAGTACATTTTCGGAAAATGGCGTCTGTACTTGGAGATGATGGGGCACCAGGGTGGTGCACATAGCACCTATCTATCCATGTGGCTGAACGTGGGTATCGTGGGCCTGCTCATCTTCCTCCGCAGCCTGTTCCTGGTGTTCATCAAAGCGGCCAAGATCGCACCCGTCAGTCTGGCCATCCTGTTCTCCGTCCTCTTCTCCATCACCTATGAATCATGGCTGGTGGGGTCCCTGAACCCCTTCACCATCCTGCTCCTCATCATCATGACCTTGGTGACCGAACCGGAGATCTTGAACTGGCAGGAAGAGCACCCCACCGGTAAGGCGACCTCCGCTCCTGATGCGCAGGTCGATGCGTCAGGGCCTTCCAAATAAGCGGTCGGAGAATAGCCTTACGCCGACGATCACTCAATGTTCGGCAACCTGTACGACAGAAAGGCAACGATCGCATAGTTCCCACTCGCAAGCACGCCATGATGGCCACCCTCCGCACCAAGCTGACCCACGCGTACAGGTACCGCATCCGGAACGTGCTGCGCGGACATCTCGTGCCTTTGCTGAACCGGCTGCCCTACGTCCGCGGGTTGTACAGCAACGTCAGGAACATTTAGGACAACACCCGTTTTGCGCCCGGCCATTTCTACTCCACGATCATATCCGTGAAGGAGGTGACCCGGCGCCAGCAGGAGCTCTGGCCTGAGCATAACAGGCTTCTTCCGGGCATCGACCTGAACGCGGATGAGCTAGTCGCGCTGGTCGAGCAGCTATCTGGCTATTACCACGAACTATCGTTCGCAGAGGCCGCCCAGGAACATACCCGCTACCACTGCGCGAACAACTACTTCGCCCACACGGATGCCATCCTGTTGTACGGGATGATCAGGCACTTCAGGCCGCCGCGCATCATCGAGGTGGGGTCGGGTTTCTCATCCTGCGTGATGCTGGATACCGACGAGCGCTTCAACAACAGCAGCATGTCGCTGTCCTGCATCGAGCCCCACCCTGAGCGCCTCAGGAAATTGCTGCGGCCCCAGGACACCAACAGGTTGACTGTGCTGGAAATGCAGGTGCAGGATGTACCCTTGAGCACCTTCGATGAGTTGGGCAAGGGAGATGTGCTGTTCATCGACAGCAGCCACGTGGTGAAGACAGGCAGTGATGTCCACCACCTGCTTTTCGAGGTATTGCCTCGGTTGAGGAGCGGCTTGCTCATCCACTTCCACGATATCTTCCACCCTTTCGAATACCCCAAGGATTGGGTGCTGGGCGGCTTCAACTGGAACGAGGACTATTTCATCCGTGCCTTCCTGATGCACAACCAGGCCTACCGGATCAAGCTGTTCGCCAATTACCTGCACAAGGTACATCCGTCGGTGTTCGCGAACATGCCCCTGTGCTATCGGAACCGCGGTGGAAGCCTGTGGCTGGAGAAGAGCTGATCCACGGCGGGTCGCAGGCTCAAACGGCCACCGCCCTGAACAGGTTGATGAAGCCCTCCGTGACCACCGGCCAGGTGAACCGTTCGAGCGCCCGTATGCGCCCCGCTTCGCCCATCCGCATGCGCTCGGTGGCGGTTCGGTATTCCAAGGAAAGCAGGGCCCGGTGCAGTTCGTCGGCGTCGCCCGGTGGCAACAGATAGCCGTTCGCCTCATCCACCAGCTCAGCGGTGGCGCCCACATCACTGACAAGGATGGGCCGTGCGCGCACCATGGCCTCCAGCACCACGGTGGGCATGCCCTCGAAGCGAGTGGGCAGCACCAACGCATCACACATGCGATAGAGCCTGTCGAGGCCCGTATCGTCCACGCGCCCCATCAATTCAACATTGGCGGGCAAGCCCATGGCCCGGAAGTCGGCCAACAGCGGGCCATCGCCCACCAACTGGAAGCGGAAGTCGTCCGTGCATCCCTCCTGGACCAGCCGACGGGCGACGCCCATGAGCACGTCGATGCCTTTGTTGAACGCGAAACGCCCCACGAACAGCACACGCAGAGGACGGTGATCAACCACGGGCATTGCATTCACCTCCGGCGTATCCACCGCATTGGGCAGTACGACAATGCGTGTCGGTGTTCCACGGACGAGCTTCTCCAGGATATTCGTGAGCTTTCCGCCCAGCGATATCACGGCAGTGCATCGGCGCACCAGGTAACGCAACACCAGCCGGAACGGCAGTCCCATCAACCGCTCCTTGCGCCCGAGCATCTGGAACATCTCCAACCCATGGGGATGGATGATGAGCCGGTCGCTGAAGGCGGTGATGTCCTGCCACACGGTGAAGCCCTGTGCCATGACCACGTCAGGCCGCAGCCGGTGCAGTTCCGCCGCCACACGACCGCTGTAGCGCCACAGCTCACGCAGGTAGAGCCTGCTGGGATCGATGTCCGGGATGACGACCTCCTCAATACCGAGCGCGGGTTCGAATACCGATACCGCGTGCGGGTGAATGACAGTGAGCCGCACGGCCCCGCTACGCGCCAGGTGCTCTGCAAGAAGGCGGGAGTGGCGCTGCATGCCGCCCATCGCATGGGGGAACACGCCGTCAGTGCAAAGCACCACGTGGGGACGGTCAGAACGCGACATCCTCGGTGAGCAGGGTGGCCACCCCTTCGTCGATGCTCCAGCGAGGCTCCCAGCCGGTGACCCGCTTCAGCTTGCCCACATCGGCGAGGAGGTGCATGCGTTCCACCTTCCGCACCCGCGCGGGGTCCACCTCGATCTGCAAGGGTTCACCCAATTGGCGGGCGAACGCGTCCACGATCTCGCGCACGCTGTACTCGATGCCCCTTCCGATGTTAAAGACCTCCACACCAGTGAGACCGGCGTTGAGCAATGCGGACATCGCCCTGCTCATGTCCTCTGTGTGGATGAAATCGCGCTTGGGGTCGAGGTTGCCAAGATGCAATGTGCGCGCTCCGCTCCGCACCTGCTTCTGGATCTCCGGGATCAGGTGGGGGTTGGTCTCGTTGGGGCCGAACGCATTGAAGAAGCGGCCGATGATGACCGGTATACCCGTACGGTGGTGGAACTCACTGGCCAGCTTTTCCGTGGCCAGCTTGGTGATTCCATAGATGTCCAAGGGGCCCAGTGGATGGTCCTCCGCGATGGCCCCTGATGAGACAGGGTAGACCGCCGCAGTGCTGGCCACGAAGACCTGGACCACGGAACTTGCTGCCTCACACGCGTCGAGCACGTTGATGGTGCCGGTGATGTTGATGTCCGCCGCCTCCACCGGGTGCTGGTTGCAGTAGGGAATGAAATGGATGGCGGCAAGATGCAGGACGCGTTCCGGCCGCACATCCTGCAACACGGCCATCATGGCGGTACGGTCACGGATATCGACGCGATGAAAGTGGGATCCATCAACAGGTGCCAGTTCGCGCCTCCCGAAACTGAGGTCATCCACCACGAAGACCTCATGGCCCTGAGCCAATAGTTCACGGCACAGGGCCGAACCGATGAATCCGGC
>CAZLGY010000042.1:0-2923 GCA_964559165.1 uncultured Chryseobacterium sp. | reverse complement strand
CCTCATGGCCCTGAGCCAATAGTTCACGGCACAGGGCCGAACCGATGAATCCGGCCCCGCCGGTGATGAGGACGCGCTGCACGACACTAAGAATAAGGCCACTAAACTACATGGTGACTTTCATCCATGTTGCATATCCATTGACATAATGCCAAGCCGATGGCAGGCGATGGGGTGTTCAATGCGCGTCTGGCCACTATTTTCGCGGACCGACCGATGGAAGCGCAGCACCTCCTGATCATCTGCCACACCTTCCCACCAGCTCCGGGTGTGGGCGGAAGACGTTGGGCGAAGTTCGCCAAGGAGTTTGCGCGCCGCGGACATACCGTTCATGTGATCTGCGCTCAGGCGCCTCGTTCTGGCGTGATATCGGCATGGGCGCGTGATGTAGAACACAATAAGATAATCCGCTATCCGCTCCGACGGCTCTACCCAGGAGTGGTGACACGCCTGCCACTCACCCGCCTTTGGGACAAGTTGGAATACCGCTTTTGGTTACGCACTCTGCCATTGCTAAGCATAGGCAATCCGCTGGACACTGCCATTTTCTGGCGAAGTCAACTGCTCGGACTCGCCACACGGATAATCCAGGAACATTCCATCGGCCACGTGATTGTTTCAGGCGCGCCATTCCGGCTGCTGGTACATGCACTTACGCTGAAAGAGAAATTCCCGGATCTAAGGCTCGTGGGCGACCTGCGGGACCCTTGGACTTGGGGACATCTTTATGGCCTGCCGAATCTTGCCGCTGCGCGCATGGCGAGTGAAAAAGCGATGGAGAGAAAGGTGGTGAACGGAATGGATCTTCTGATCACTCCCGGAGAGGGTATCCTGGACCATCTGCGCAACACTTATCCGGAGCATAAAAAAGCCATGCTACACGTACCTCATGCTTTGGACCCGGACGACATGCCTCCGACAGTGGGTTTACGTAACTCACCGCCGCGAAAGCTGATATATGCAGGCACCTGGTATGGTAAAAGCGAAGCGGACGCCTACGTGGCGGCACTGATCAAAGCATTGCAAAGCAGCACGGTGCGCGATGTGGTAACCCTAGATCTGTACATAACTGCCAACGACACACGAAAAGCTGAGGCAACCGTGGCTGCAGCAGGCCTTTCCAATCATATCCGTTTCCATGGCGCCCTTTCCAACTCCCTCATTATGCAACGCATTGCCGCTGCAGATGCAGCACTCGTCTTCACCCCAAACGATATAAAAGATGCGATCAGTACGAAGTTCAATGAACTGTTCCACCTGCGTATCCCGGTGATCCACGTGGGATCGCGAGGACGTGTACAGGCACACTTGGAAACCCACGCACTGGGTTTAAGCATTCCATTGGATGACCTGCCCGTAACACTGCCGAAAATACTTTCCGGTGAGCAGCCGCTCCAAATAAATGGCCACTACGATACCAGCCCAGTGACACTGCCTCAGATAACCGATATGCTGTTACGTGAAGTTTGGGGGCTGAATAAAGGCGATTAAATGCGCGTCTGCAGTTCGAACAGCATCCGGTTCACACCAGGGACCCGGTAGCCTTTCAGATTGTACCACCGTGTAATGCGGAGCACGCAGCGCGCTCCAGCTGACATCTGCTCCGTGACCTCCGTAGGTAGCAACAAGTCCTCCAGCTCGCATAATTGTTGGCTGTCGATGCGCTTGTCCCTGGCATGCAAGAGCACATGCAGATAGGTGCGTTGGATGATCCCCCGGATCAAGCGGGGCCTGCCCAACCCACGGGCATCCTTGTGGAACTTCCGGTGGAAGCGCAGCGCACTGTCGCAGTAACGCTTGAGCGACCCGAACGCATCGCCGACCTTTCGCTCTTCCGCGATCCGGTAGTGGCAATCCGGTTCATCTGGGAAGGCGCGCCAGACAATGGTGGGATGCAGCAAGGCCCGTGTATGGAGCTCCACGTCCTGATGGCGCGAAAATCCCTCATCAAAGCCACCGATGACCTGGAGGAAAATGCGGTCCCAGATGGGTTGCATGGTCTGCCATGGCAGCTCATGGCGCAAGAAATCCTGCAAGGGTGTCCTGGACCTTGGTACCCAACGCTGGCCATGATCGCCAACGGCGTTCCGGAACACCTCCATGGTGAACACGGCCATGTCCAGCCCACTCCCGTTCATGATGGCAAGGCGTCCGGAAAGGCAATGCGGCGCAAGCAGGTCATCGGCGTCAAGGAAGATCACATAACGACCCCGTGCCTCCGCGATGCCCACGTTGCGGCAATGGTTGGCTCCCCTGTTGACCTTCATGGGCAGCACCCGTATGCGACCATCCGCCACGGCCATCGCGTTCAGCAGGTCCACACTTCCATCGGTGGATCCATCGTCGACCACCAACAGCTCCCATCGCTGGTCGGACTGCTCCTGCACCGAACGGACCATATCGCCGATGAACCGGCCTTTGTTGTAGCTGGGTACGATAATGGAGACGAGGGGGCCGGAGGCCGGATCATCCGTGCGGGTCCACTCCACATGCCGAGAGCCAAGTTGTGCGAGCATTGCCATGTAGGAAGCGGCGTTGGCATCCTTGGTCAAGTGCTGGTGCGCATAGGCCCGCAGGCGTGCCCGTTCGCGTGGAGCTGTTCTGCCCAGACCATCCGGTATGCCGCCGGGGATCACTTTGCCGAGCTCCTGGCTTTCGACCAATGCGCTGAAATCACCTACGTCCTCGGAGATCATCACCGGAAGACCCGCCGAGAGATACTCCGCGAACTTGGTGGGACTGGACACCCGGTTGGTGACACAGGGGTAGCGCACCAGCAGCCCGTGATCACATTCCTCCAATGCCGATCCGACCTCATCGTATGGCAGCCAATGCCGGGCCACCTGGGCGGGAAAGTCATGGAGCAGCCCATCGATGCTCGGGTGTGGCTCACAGAGGAACAGCATCCTCCGCCTCAAGTCCT
>CAZLGY010000041.1:0-20705 GCA_964559165.1 uncultured Chryseobacterium sp. | reverse complement strand
CCCCTCACCAACCTGGCCTGGCATCCCGCCTTTTTCCGTGATGGAGGCGTACCAACGCTGGAGCAGCAGGCCATCGCGCCCATCCACGACCCGGTGGAGATGGACTTCAACGTGCAGCATGCAGCCGCGCTCCTTGCCGATGTGGAACCCTACGCAAGCCTGAGCATGCTGGCCTACGGTGAGCGCCTGAACGCGCTTCACCTTGTGCGTTCACTGGCGAATTACCAGCGCACACTGGTAAGCGGCTGGTCGCGTTACGACCGCTATCGGCAGGGCGATGGGACAGCACTTTCGCCGCAGGAGCGGCGCGGCCTGGACCTGTTCAACAGCGCTGCGCTGGGCTGTGTAACGTGCCACAGCGGGCATGACCTCACCGATCATCTTTACCACAACATCGGTCTGTACACGCAGTCGCCCGATCCGGGAAGGGAGCGTATCTCGTTGGACGCCGCCGATCAGGGGAAGTTCAAGACCCCGACCCTGCGCAACATTGCACTCACCGCACCGTATATGCACGACGGTACGTTGTCCAGCCTGGAGGAGGTGGTCGACCATTTCGCCCGGGGAGGTGAACCTGCGCCGAACAAGAGCCCGTTGGTCACCGGCTTCGAGCTGACCGAACAGGACCGTTCCGATCTTGTTGCATTCCTGAACGCACTCACCGATGAACGTCCCATCGACCAGGTCGACCCCCGTTGAGCGCTTGGGACGGCCGCCGGCCCTTCCCGTGCTGTTGGTGCTGCTGGTCGGCATGAGCGGTTGCAGGCCTGACGGGCCGGAACCCGGTACGGGCGGTGGTGCCGCATACCAACCCACCCCCTACACCTTCCAGGTCCCTCCGGGGTTCCCCCAGCCGTTCATACCGGCGGACAATCCGTTCACCGTGGAGGGCATCAAATTGGGCCGTTTCCTGTTCTACGAGGAGCGACTGAGCGGCAACAACACACAGAGTTGTTCCTCCTGCCACGGTTCCGAAACCGCGTTCACCGACCATGGCAACCGCTTCAGCACGGGCATCGATGGGATACAGGGGGATCGTAATGCGATGCCGCTGCAGAACCTGGCATGGGAACCGCGCTTCTTTTGGGATGGACGGGCCCCCACGTTGGAAGAACTGGTCCTTGAGCCGGTGGCCAACCCCATCGAGATGCACGAGGAATGGCCCGACGCCATCGCCAAGCTGCAGGCCGACCCCATCTACCCGACGCTCTATGCCCGGGCTTTTGGCACGCCCGGTGTCACGGTGGATCGCACGGCCAAGGCGATGGCCCAGTTCCTGCGTACCATGGTCTCCTGGAATTCCCGGTTCGATAAGTACCAGCGCGGGGAGGCTGTATTGGACCCGGATGAACAATTGGGGTTCCAATTGACCACGCTGGAGGGTGGTTTTCCGCCCGATGTGCTGGGTGGCCAGGGCGGTGCCGATTGCTTCCACTGCCATCCCAGTGGCGGAGGTCGCTTCACCGATGGCATCCTGCGCAACAACGGGCTCGACGCGGAAAGTGCATGGACGGACCTTGGTTTGGGAGCATTGACCGGCCTTCCGCAGGACCGCGCCAAGTTCAAGACCCCAAGCTTGCGGAACGTGGCGCTAACGGCACCCTACATGCACGACGGCCGTTTCCAGACCTTGGAAGAGGTCATCGACCACTACAACAGCGGCGGCCATCCTTCGACTACCGTCGATCCGAACATGAAGTTCACGACCGGTGGCTT
The DNA here is from genome assembly GCA_964559165.1 of uncultured Chryseobacterium sp. Lineage (GTDB taxonomy): Bacteria > Bacteroidota > Bacteroidia > Flavobacteriales_F > PHOS-HE28 > PHOS-HE28. The sequence continues at coordinate 18,989 of CAZLGY010000041.1, read as the reverse complement.
GCAGCTCACACCCGCGAAGAAAGCCCAGTTGGTCGCATTCCTGAACACGCTCACGGACATGGAGTTCGTGAACGACCCGGCCTTCCAGGACCCGGGACCGCCCTCCCTTGATTAGGCGGCCTTCACGGCCGGGGCCCAGCGGGTGCAACGCAGCTTGTCGCCGAGCACCTCCGGCTTGAAGATGCTCGTTCCGACAAGCATGCGTGCACATTCCTGGATGCCCTCGGTGATGCTGGGGTGGGGATGAAGCAGTTCCGCCAGATCGCTCACCGGCATTCCCTTCCTGATCATCAGGGCCACGGCCTGGATGGCGCTGGAGGCATGCTCCCCCACGGCCCGCATGCCGATCACACGCATGGCATCGTCGTCGGTCACCAGGATCTTGAAGAACCCGCGTGTACGCCGCATCGCGATGGCGCGCGCCAGGCAGCTGTAGTCGATGCGTGCCATCCGGTAGGGTATGCCGCGTGCGCGGCACTCCTGCTCGTTGAGGCCGACGCCGGCCACCTCCGGATCAAGGAACATGATGGTGCTCATGTTCGCATGGTTGGGCTCATCCCCGCGCAACCCTGCAAGGACCTCCACGGCATGCCTTCCTTCCGATTCGCCAAGGTTCACGAGCATGTTGCTACCGGTGGCATCACCCACCACATGGATGTGCGCCACGGATGTCGCGGTACCCTTCAGGAGGGGCTGTCCCCGGTCGTCCATGTCCACGCCGGCCAGTTCCAGCCCGATGCGGTCCGTGTTGGCCACGCGACCGATGGACAGGAGCGCCTTGGATACATGCAGTGTTTCGCGCCTTCCATCGGGGTAGGAGAGCTCATACGCCACACGACCACCGGGGGGGGCATCGTCCAGCACCGTCAGTCGTTCCAGTTTGGCGTTGCGGTGGATGATGACACCCCGTCGTTCCATTTCGCGGGATACAAGTTCGGACACGTCATCGTCCTCGAAGGGTAGGATGCGGGCGGCCCGATCGATGATGTGCACCCTGGTGCGGCCAAGGTTGGAGAAGATGGTGGCGAACTCACATCCGATGACACCGGCGCCCACGATCACGATGCTCTCGGGGGGCGCTTCCAGGTCGAACACCTGGTCGCTCGTCAGGACGTTGACACCGTCCATGGGCAGTTCACCGCTGATGCGCGGGCGGCTTCCTGTGGCGATGATGATGTTCGCGGCTTCCACCATCCGGGTATGGCCGGCGCGTGCGATCTCCACGCCATGGGGCCCTGCCAGTCGTGCCTCGCCACGTTCATAGGTAAAGAGCGCTTCCCCGCGATCGTTCCTCCGTTCAGCAAGGAGCTGCATATGGCAGGCGTAGAGGTACTTCCGCTCGAACATGGCCTCCTGGAGCGTGCGGTGCACTTCGTCCCATTCAAGCTTCAAGGGTTCCCGGCCACGCTTGCGCATCAGCTCGTTGGTGCTGGAGACCCTTACGGCCATCTCCCACAGGGTTTTTGAGGCCAATGCACCATTGTAGATGCCGGTTCCTCCGATCCGGTCCCGCTCCACCAGTATCACGCGCATTCCGAGATCGATGGCGCGCATCGCGGCCGCGTGTCCGGAAGGTCCGCCACCGATGATGGCCAGGTCGTATCGTTCCATGCGATCAATAGACAGGGCCCCTTCTACGCGAGCAGGGCCGGATGGGTTGCCGGACCGTTCCTGCATTCCTGCGTCATGCGAGCGCGCCCGCCTGTCGTTTTCAGCGGGATGTATCCTTATGGGGCAGGTTGACGTACGAACGGGCGGAAAAGGTGGGTCTTTGCGGAGCGCGCTTACATATGGTCCCCTGGCAGCAGCGCTGCTCTTTGCCGGTGTGGTGCGTTCCCAGTGTCCCCGTCTGTACGATCATGATGGTGCGCCGTCCGATGAACCATATTGGTACAGTTGTTCAGGCACCCCTTACACGCTGCTTGTCGCCACACCCGATGTGATCGGTGCCTACACAGTTGACTGGGGCGATGGATCACCGCTGCAGGGTGGAGCCTCCCTTCAGCCACCACAGACCGTAAGCCATGTGTATCCCGTCACGGTGGGTAGCTATACCGTGGTGTTCACAGAGCTTGCCACGGGTTGCAGCATCACGGGCGTGTTGGTCATGGAACAAAGCACCAGCGCCTCCATCCAGATACCGGTGGGTGGGCTTACCCAGGTCTGTGCACCACAGGCCGTTGAGTTCATCAACTCCAGTACCAACGTCTCCACCAGCACCGTCTTCGTATGGGATTTCGGCGATGGGACCCCCCCCCTGACCTTCGACCACACCAATTGGGGGCAGACCATCTCCCACACCTATGAGCCTGGCACGGTCGATTGCGAGACCACCGTGAGGCTGACCGCGGAGAACACGTGCAACACCCTTCAGGGCGGTGCCAGCCTCGCCACCTTCAATCCGATCCGCATCTGGGACATCGACGATGCGAGCATTGCAGCGAGTGCGACCTTGCTGTGCTGGCCGGACAACGAGGTCACCTTCCAGAACACCACCGAACGCAACTGTTTCCAGCAGGGCAACATATTCCAGCGCCATGAGCGATGGAACCTCGGTGACCACTGGGGGGCGGGTCATGATTCGATCATCGGTTGGACACCATGGCCCCCGACGTTCCCCCGCACCATTGCGTTCCCGGGCATCGGCACCTACGAGGTCACCCTGCTGGACAGCAACTATTGCGGGATCGACTCGGCATCGGTGACCATTGAGATCGTACCCCCGCCATCCGTGACGTTGACCGTATCGCCCATCACCATCTGTGCGGGTGGTACCGCCTTTTTCGATGAGACCACCAGTGGCGGCGCCAACCAATTCCAGTGGGACTTCGGCACAGGGGATGGGTTCCAGGTGACCGCCGGGGGGGATCGCGAGCATACCTTCATGGAGCCCGGCATCTATACCGTCCGGTATACGGCCGGTATTGCGGGTGCCACGGCGGGGTGTGCTGATACCGCATCCGTGGAGGTTGTCGTGCTGGAGAGCCCGACAGCAGCGTTCACGATGGACCAAAGCGCGGCGTGTGACTCCATCACCGTCACATTCACCGACAACTCCATCGGTGCACTATCGCACTTTTGGGACCTCGGTGACGGAACGACCAGTACCGAGGTGGCTCCGGCACCCCATACCTACACAGCTCCGGGAGCCTACACGGTCGCCCTGGTGGTCACCAATGCGCTCGGCTGTACGCATCGCGTGGAGCAGGTCGTTGAGGTCTTCACGCCCCCTTCACTGACCATCGCGGTATCGGATCTCTGCTTCGGTGCGACCGCCTCCTTCAGTCCCATCGTATCCACCGCCGCCGGCAACCCCATGACCAGCTACGCATGGGACCTGGGCGACGGCACCACGGCGGATACCGAACTGGTCGGTCATGCCTATGCGTTGGCCGGCGTTTACCAGGTCACGCTCACGGCTTCGGGTACCTACTGCGGCGCCACCTCCACTCAATGGATCAGCGTGCAGCCGCGCCCTCAGGCCGTCATTCAGGCCTCGCCTGTCCTGGGATGCTCGCCGTTGTCGGTCCAATTCGATAACGCCAGCACCGGGGCCACGATCTACACATGGAACATGGGTGATGGCACGGCCTACACCTCGGCTGCCGCATCCCATACCTACCTCAATCCAGGCATTGCGGACACCACCTTTACGGCGCAGCTCATCGCCGCTTCCCCGTTCGGCTGCGCCGATACCAGTGAAGTTGACATCACGGTGGCACCCGGTGTGCAGGCGGCATTCATCCACGATGCCCAGCCCGGATGCGCGCCGCTGGGGGTGCAATTCCAAAACCTGAGCGCGGGTGCGGACGGGTATGCGTGGGACTTCGGTGACGGTGGCACTTCGACAGCTGCATCGCCCTCCCACACGTTCACGAACACCAGCTATTTCCTCGCGACGCGAACGGTTACACTGACGGCTTTTTCCGATGGTGGATGCCAGTCGTCCGTGAGCCAGCAGGTGATGGTCTACCCGACGCCGGAGTTCACGATCGCGGGGGGGGTGGATAGTGGATGCAGCCCGTTGTCGCTCACATTCCCCGGCGTGATAGGGGCGGTGAGCCTTGCCTGGGATCTTGGTGACGGGACCTCTGCAACGGGGCCGTCGCCCTCCCACACGTACATCAACAGCACCTCGGAGGAACAGGTCTTCGTAGCGACCCTGGTCGGTGCCAATGCTTTCGGATGCGTGGATACCGCTGCTACCGAGGTGCGCGTATTCCCGGTCCCGCAAGCCCGGTTCGAGCTTTCTGACAGCGTTGGCTGCCATCCCCTTGCCGCGGAGCTCACCAACCTCTCCATCGGGGCCGATGGATACTCCTGGACATATGGTGATGGACAATCCTCGGATGCCGACGCAGTGGTCCACAACCACTCCTGGAGCAACGATGCAGGGCCCGGAGAGCACGGGTTCACGGTGATGCTCACCGCTTCGAACGATTACGGATGCTCCAGTACGACAACGCGTGACGTGGCCGTATATCCTGCTGTCATGGCTGCCTTTACTGCGGATACCATGGGCTGTTCACCCCTGCCTGTGCAGTTCACCAATAACACGGTGGGTGCACAGGATCACGTGTGGCATTTTGGCGATGGCACATCCAGCACACTTGCATCACCCGGTCATGTATACCTGAACCAGGGCGTCACCGTTCAGGTTCGTATGGCCTCCCTCGTGAGCACATCCAGTTTCGGTTGCACGGACACGGCCGCACAGTTCATCCACGTCATGCCCCAGCCGCTGGCACAGTTCATTCCCGGGGTAACGGAAGGCTGCCAGCCATTGACCGTGCCATTCCAGGACCTGAGCATCGGGGGTGTCCAGTACATCTGGGAGCTCGGTAATGGCCAGCAGCTGGCAGCCGGCCCGGGCGGCCAGTCGCATGTATATACCCATGCATCACCCACATCGGTGGACCATGCCGTCACGCTGCATGTGATCTCGGAACATGGTTGCAGGGATACCACGGTTCATGTGATCACGGTCCACCCGCCGGTCGAGGCGTTGTTCTCCGTTACAGAGGAGGCCTGCTCCCCGATGGAACTGGATGTCGTCAACGCAAGCCTTGGTGCGACCACTTTTCAGTGGGACATGGGTGACGGGAATTCATTGGTCGCTGAGGAGCCGGCATACACCTACGTGAACGATGGTCACTTCCCCGTGCAACGGACCATCACGCTATCGGCCACCTCCTCCTTCGGCTGCACCTCCACCTTCAGCCGTACCGTGGTGGTGCACCCGGTACCCGTGGCCGGATCCCTCGTTTCGCCGCTCATTCAGCAATTTCCGGAGGCCACTGTGGATGTCACGAACACAAGCAGTGTGGGCAATTGGTCATATCACTGGAGCTTCGGTGATGGGAGTACCTCCACCCTGCAGGCTCCCGGTTCGCACACCTATGCGACATGGGGCAGCTTCACCATCGAGCTGGTGGTGGGAGGGCCGCTATGCAGTGATACGGCACGCCAGGTGGTGACGGTGACGCCGCCCCTGCCCACCGCAGCTTTCCTGGGCCAGGGTGATGGATGTGCACCGCTCACCGTCCAGTTCACGAACACCTCCCTCCAAGGCTTGAGCTACCATTGGAACTTCGGGGACGGTGGCCAGAGCACGGCGGACAACCCCAGCTATGTTTTCAACGTACCAGGGGTCTATACCATCACATTGACCGCCATGGGCATCGGGGGCGCAACGAATACGGCTGTCAAGATCGACTCGGTCGTGGTGCGTCCGCGCGCCAACGCATACTTCGTGCTGCAGCCTGGTGAAGTGATCGTTCCGTCGGAACCCGTATTCACTTACAACCTCAGCGCGAACGCTTCAAGTTACTGGTGGGACCTCGGTGATGGCTCCGTCTCTGCGGAGACCGATCCGGTGCATTACTATTCGGAACCGGGCGTTTTCGATGTGCAGCTGATCGCCAACAATCAATGGAACTGTCCTGATACGTTCCTGCTGGAGCAGGCCGTACGCGGCAGGACCAGTGGGGAATTACGTTTCCCCAATGCCTTTACGCCCAATGGCGAGGGCCCCACGGATGGCAGGTACGATCCAACGAGCCGCACGAACGATCATTTCTTCCCCCTTTACGAGGGCGTGGAGGCCTACCGGCTGGAGGTCTTCAACCGATGGGGCGAGCTCCTCTTCATGACGGAGGACGTACGCGTTGGTTGGGATGGGTGGTACAGGGGCGGTCCCGCGAAGCAGGACGTCTACGTTTGGAAGGCGTTCGCCCGCTTCAGTGATGGCCGGGAAACAGTGATGAAGGGTGACGTAACACTATTGCGATGACCATGGAACGATATATCCTGCCGGTGCTGTTCGCCGCTGTTTCACTGACCTCTTCGGGACAGGTGAACTACAAGCGACCGCACAACCAGATGCTTGACCAGGCCAAGGCCCTGCTGGCTGCTGGTGATCATGCGGAGGCATTGAAGATCTACAAGCGCCTGCTTCCTGTGGACCCCTCCTTCGTGGAGGTGAGCTATGAGGCTGCCATGTGCATGGTGAGCCTTCCGGGCCAGCGGGAGGATGCCGCGCCCTTGCTTGAACGCGCTGTGGAGGGCGGCCATGTGGAGGCGCACCTGGAGCTGGCACGGCTCAGGCATCGGCAGATGCGGTTCGATGAGGCGATCACCCTGTATGAAGCCTACAAGAAGCTCAACTACCGCGTGGTGAAGGACGATGAGGTGGATCGCCTCTCCGCGATGAGCGGTCAGGCGAAGGCGCTCGTAGCCTCTCCGGTGGATGTGCAGGTGCGCAACCTGGGTGCCACCGTCAATTCGGAGGCCCATGACTATTGCCCGATGGTGACCTCGGATGGCACCACACTGTACTTCACCTCCCGGCGGCAGGGTACGCTCGGGGGGCGCAAGGATGCTGCCGGCCAGTACTTCGAGGACATCTACATGACATCCCTGTCCGATGGTGCCTGGGGCCGGGTGCGGAACATCGGACAGCCGGTGAACACCGTGATGCACGATGCCACCGTCGGTCTCGACCCCAATGGCGAACGGATGATCATCTACCGCACACAGCCCGATCTGGTGAGCGGTGACCTGTATGAGGTGGCCCGGCGCAATGGCCAGTGGGAGGAGCCGGTACAACTAACATCCATGATCAACTCGGATGCGCATGAGCCGAGCGCCACCATCGCACCGGGTGGTGAGGAGATCTATTTCACCTCGGACCGGGAAGGCGGCTTCGGCGGTCGGGACCTCTACCGGATCCGACGCCTTCCCAATGGTGCCTGGAGCCTGCCGCTCAACCTGGGGGCGAACATCAATACACCGTATGATGAGGACGCACCCTTCATGCACAGCGATGGCATCACGCTCTTCTTCAGCTCCAACGGGCACGCCACCATGGGAGGCTATGATGTCTTCAAGGCAACGCTGTTGGATGCCGACCTGAACGGATGGAGCGCTCCGGAGAACATGGGTTACCCCTTGAACACGGTGAACGATGATATCTACTTTTCCTTGAACGCGGACGGGCATACGGGGTACTTCTCGTCCGAACGTCCCGGTGGTCTTGGGCTTCAGGATATTTACCAGGTCGGTTTCCCCACCAGCCAGATCGACTATGTGCTGGTCCGCGGCGTGGTCACGGATACCGCTGAGCAGCCTCTGCGGGCGAGGATCACCCTTATGGACAGGGAGCGTACGGAGGTGCTTGGCGTCTACAACACCAACGCATCCACGGGTCGTTATGTCATGGTGCTCGCTCCAAGCGTGGATCATGCGCTTCTGGTGGAGTCGCAGGGGTTCGCGGAACGGCCATTGGAACTGCGCGCTGATGCCCGCGCGGAGGTGGAGCGGGAGTTGGTCCTTGACGTAACGCTGGTCCGGCCGGCCACGGCTGACAGCACTGAAGACCATGAGTAGGTTGCGCTGCTGGGTGGGTGCCTTTGCGGTGGGCGTGGTCCTGGCGGCCGGTGCCCAGGACGCCCATTTCACACAGTTCTACGCGCTCCCCACCTACGTCAGCCCAGCCTTCGCAGGTACCGGAGCCCAGACACGTGTTGGCCTTGCCTATCGTGACCAATGGCCCTCCATACCCGGTTCGTTCGTCACGGCCAATTTCGCGCTGGACCATTACCTGGCGGACCTGAACAGTGGGGTGGGCCTGTTGGTGAACCATGACCGTGCAGGTTCGGGGGCGCTGCGCTACACAGCGGTGACAGCACAATACGCGTACGAGATCGAACTGAAGCGCAAGGTCTTCCTGCGGCCTGCATTGCAGGTGGGATGGGTTGGACATGCGGTGGATTATTCCCGTCTGGTGTTCGGTGATCAGCTGGCCCGCGGCGGCACCGTTGGAACCAGTGAGACCATGGACGTACGGAGCATCAATTATGCCGATGTTGCCGCGGGTGCCCTGTATTTCACCCCGAATTACTGGCTTGGCATCTCATGGCACCACATCGATCGTCCCAACCAATCGTTGCTGCAGAACGAGGCGCGGGTGCCGGTGCGGTTCAGTGCCCATGGCGGTTACAGGATGCAGATACGGACACCTGTCATCCAGGAGCACCCGCAGAGCCTGGTGTTCGCGTTCAATTACCGCAGCCAGGAGCGTTACGACCAGCTCGATGTCGGTGCCTATTTCGAGCGCGACCCCTTTTTCGCAGGCCTCTGGTTCCGTGGCATACCGATGATGAAGGCCCCGGCAGGGGGGGGCGCCAACAATGATGCCGTGGCACTCTTGATCGGTTTCAAGGTGGAGGACCTGCGTGTCGGATACAGCTACGATGTCACCATTTCACGGCTGGCGGGCAGCGGTGGTGCACATGAGCTCACCCTTGGTTACGATATCGTGCAGCCCTACCGGAAGCGTTCTGCCGCGCGACGCCGTATCGTTCCCTGCGCCAAGTTCTGAGCGCGACCTACTGCCCGGCGCGTTCGCTCAGTTCCAGCCATCGGTCCGTCATGCGGTCCAGCTCCTTTACGGCCCGTTCCAGTTCGATGGAGTATTCCATCATCCGGTGGTGATCACCGCTACCGGCTGCCATCAGGTCCAGCAGTTCGCCTTTCCGGTTTTCCAGGGCCGGCATCTCCTTGTCGATGCGCTCCAGTTCAAGCCGCTCGGCATAGGTCAGTTTCTTCCGGGGCGGCGCGGCATGGTCCGCTACGCGCACGTCGCGGTCCGCCTTTTCCGCGCGCGGACGTTCGCTTTCGGCCTTCTGTTTCTCGCGCAGGTCGGTATAGCTGCCCACCCATTCCTTCACCTGTCCTGCACCCTCGAACACCAGCAGCTTCGTGCAGATCTTGTCCATGAAGAAGCGGTCGTGGCTTACGATCAGCAGGCACACGTCCAGGTCCACGAGGAAGTCCTCCAGCGCGTTGAGCGTGGGGATGTCCAGGTCGTTGGTGGGCTCATCCAGGATGAGCACATTGGGGTTGCGCATCAGCACGGTGCAGAGGTAGAGCCTGCGTCGCTCGCCTCCGCTCAGGGTGCTCACGTACTGGTATTGCTTCTCCTTGTCGAACAGGAACCGTTCCAGCAGGGCCGACGCGGTGAGCGTACGACCCTTGTTCAAGGGGATGACCTCTGCGATGTCCCGCACCACCTCGATGATGCGTTTGTCCTCGCTGATCGGGAGCCCTTGCTGGTCAAAGGTGCCGAGGATCACGGTATCCCCGATGCTAACGGTGCCCTGGTCCGGCTTCATGCGTCCGACCAGCAGTTCGATGAAGGTGCTCTTTCCGATGCCGTTGGGTCCCACGATGCCGATCCGGTCGCCGCGCTTGAGCGAATAGCTGAAATGGCTGACGATGGGTTTGTAGGTGGCGGGCTTTTCGGGTGAACCGAAGGCCTTGGTGAGGTTGCGCGCCTCGATCACCTTGCCACCCAGGCGTTCGGTCTTCACATCGATCTTCACTTCATCGCGGTCGAAGCGGCGCGTTGCCTGCGCCTTGATCTCGTCGAACTTGTCGAGGCGGCTCTTGCTCTTGGTGCCCCGGGCCCGCGGCATTTTTCGCACCCACTCCAGCTCGCTCCGCATCAGTCCGCGCAGGTGCTGCTGGGTGGCGTCACGCACCTCGTCCAACAGGGCCTTTTTCTCAACGTAGTAGCTGTAGTTCCCCTTGAACCGTGTAAAGGCCCCGAATTCCATCTCGATGATCTCATCGCACACATTGTCGAGGAAATACCGGTCGTGCGTGACGAGCAGGAGGGCCATCGCCGGGGTGTTCAGCTCGCTCTCCAGCTGCTCGATCATGTTCAGGTCGAGGTGGTTGGTGGGTTCGTCGAGGATGAGCACATCGGGTGCGTTGATGAGCACCTTGGCCATGGCGAGGCGTTTCTGCTGCCCACCGCTCAGCGTATTCACCGGCTGTTCCATGTCGCGCAGGCCGAACCGGAACAGAAGGCTCTTCACCCGTGCTTCATGGTCCCAGGCGTTGAGCTCGCCCATGCGGTCAACGGCTGCCTGCATGTCCCGCTCGTCGGCATTCCTGGCGATGGCGTGCTCATAGGCGCGGATGGCATTGGACACAGGGTCGTCCTGGTCGAGCATCTCATCCACCAGGCTGTGCGTCGAGGACATCTGCACGTTCTGGTCCAGGTAGCCCACCCTCAGGCCTTTGTTGAAGGTGACAGTACCCTCATCAGCTGTTTCCACGCCGACAATGCACTTCAACAGGGTGCTCTTCCCGGTGCCGTTGCGGGCTACGATGGCGGTCTTCTGTCCCTTCTCCAGTCCGAATGAAACGTCGTTGAAGAGCTGGCGCGGCCCGTACCGTTTGGCGAGGCGTTCGACTGAAAGGACGTTCATGGGCCCGCGAAGGTAGCCCGCTCATCGTTCCTGCTCCTCCAACAGCGTGGCGATATCGCTGATGAGGCGGTCCACGTCCTTCGTGGAGGTCCCATCGTAGAAACCACGCAGGCGTCGCTGGGGGTCCACCAGCACGAAGTTCTCGGTATGCACGAAGTCATCCGGCCCGCCATCGCCTTCATCCAGCACGGCGAAGTAACTCTTGCGGGCAAGGGCATAGATCTGTGCACGCTCACCGGTGAGGAAGCGCCACCGCTCGGGGTCTGCGTTGTGCTTGTCGGCGTAGGCTGCCAGCACGGGGACGGAGTCCATTTCGGGTGTTACCGAGTGGGATAGCAGGAGGAGCCGCTCCTCATCCTTGTAGGCCTGTTGCACACGCTCCAGTTGCACGGTCATCTTCGGGCAGATGGTGGCGCAGGTGGTGAAGAAGAAGTCCGCTACGATGATGCGGTCGCCGACACCCGCAAGGGTGAAGTTCCCACCGGTCTGGTCGATGAGGTTGAAGTCCTTGATGTGATGCTCACCGGTGGCTCCCTTCAACGATGGATCCACCAGGCGGGGGTCCAGCTGGGCGGGATGATAGATCGGTAGCGTGGACGGAGGCTTGAGCATCAGATAGCTCACGAGCACAAGCACCACGAACAGGGCGCCGAACAGCAGAAGGCGGTTGCGCATGGGTCAGCGGAGGTCAACGGTATAGGAAAGACTCAGTATCCAGCGCTGGCCGGGCCATGCCACCTGTGTGTCGCGGTCGTGGATGATCGCAAAGCCCAGCTCCTGGTCCTTCACTAGTTGGATATCAGTGGCCAGGCGGTAGCGCACACCGGTGTAGCGGATGCCCCGGTATCCCATCCAGCTGAAGAACTCCACGGAAAGCTCGGGATCAAGCTTGAAGTCCGGAATGTTGTAGGCTGCGCCCAGCCGATTGCGCAGCACTTCACGCCGCTCGCCCCATGGACGGTAGTTGTGCTGGTGGATGAAGCGGTAGTCCAGCTCGAACCGATCGAACTTCCTATCCATGGATACCTGCAGACCGGTGCGATGCCGGTTCCGTTCATCGTTCCTGAATGCGATCCGCTGTTCAAGGCCTACGCTGATCCAGTCGGCCACCTTGTATCGCACACTGCCCTCAACGAACAGCTGGTTCCCGTCCGCGAGTTCATCACCCGTGCGGAAGCCGCCCTCGGCGGCAAGGTCCAAGCGCTTGTAACCGTCCTTGCCCAGCAGGTCCTCGAGGAAAGCGGGAGCGGCCGCCCTGACGCCCATGCCGGCCCATAGCCCTGAATTACTTGTGGGGCGCAAGGCCTCCTGGGCCCACGCCCCCAAGGCACCGGTGAACAGCAGTGCCAGCAGCAGCAGGCGCATGGATCAGTAATTGGCTATGGTGATCGCTGGTGCGGTCACGATCTCGCGTCTCCCTTCGATCTCCACGGTCCGGTAGATGCCTTCCCGGCAGTTCTCATTATCGCATTCGCTGATGGCATAGATGCGATAGGAGCCCTTGCGCAACCAGGGGAAGCGGAATTCACCGTTCGGTCCTGTGCGGGTATCGTCGTCATGGTACTGCCCATCGCCGTAGATGATGTACACTTGCTGGTCCACCGCAGGATACGGTTCGCCATCGGCATTCCCACTTGGCGAATAGGCCTGCTCAAGGATGGTGCCGCGGATCTCGGCACGGCCTCCGTCACCGGGCTCCTTGGAACATGCTGTCAACAATGCCAGGAGGATCGGAACGGCGGAAAGGCTGCGGACGGTCATGTGAAGGTTCTGCAAAGGTAATATCACGCCAACCTTAAGAACCTGCGTAGATCCCTTCCACAAGCGCGTTGTACTTGGCCATGATCTGTTTGCGCCGCAGCTTCAGGGTGGGGGTCAGCTCACCTCCATCGATGGTCCATTCCTGGGGCAGCAGTTCGATGCGTTTAACCTGCTCCCATTGCCCAAGGCCTGCATTCGCTTCGGCCACTTCCTGGAAGATGCGGTCCCGGATGCGCTGGTCTGCGATCACCTGCTCACGGCTGTTGAACGGAATGCCCTTGCGCTCGCAGTAGTCCCTCAGGAAGTTGAACTCGGGAACAACCAGTGCCGCGGGGAAGTTGCGGTTCTCGCCGATCACCATCACCTGTTCGATGAACCGCGATGCCTTCAGCTTGTTCTCCATCACCTGCGGCGCCACGTACTTGCCACCGCTTGTCTTGAAGATCTCCTTCTTGCGGTCGGTGATGCGCAGGAACCCTTCAGCGGTGAATTCGCCGATGTCGCCGGTATGCAGCCATCCGTCCGCATCCACCGTCTGTCGCGTCATTTCCTCATCCTTGTAGTACCCAAGCATGATGTTCGGACCCTTTGCGAGGATCTCCCCGTCATCCGCAATGCGAACGGTGACGCCGGGTATGGGTTTGCCCACGGTGCCGAAGCGCAGGCCGTCGTTGCGCATATCGTTCACCGTTATCACGGGCGACGATTCCGTGAGGCCATAGCCTTCCATCACCGGGATCCCGGCGGCATTGAACACACGGGCGAGGCGCGGTTGCAGTGCTGCGCTGCCACTGGCCACCACCCTGCAGTTTCCTCCCAGCGCGGCCTGCCACTTGCTGAAGATGAGCTTGCGGGCAATGGCCAGCTGGAGGTTGTACCAGGGACTTCGGCCATGCACATCGTACCGGTGCCCAAGGTCGAGCGCCCAAAAGAAGAGCCTGCGCTTGATGCCGGTGAGCGCATCACCCTTGGATACGATCTTGTCATAGATCTTCTCCAGCAGTCGTGGAACCGCAGTGAATACGTCCGGAGCCACTTCGCGGATGCGGTCACCCAGGTCATCCATGCTTTCCTGGAAATGGATGCTGACACCGGAATAGAGGTATACGTACATCAGCATCCGCTCGTAGATGTGCGAGAGCGGCAGGAAGCTGATGCAGCGTGCATGGTGGTCCACCGGGAACCGTGTCATGCTTGCGAGCACATTGCTCAGGATGTTGCGGTGTGAAAGCATCACCCCTTTCGGGCGGCCGGTCGTGCCACTGGTGTAGATGATGGTGGCCAGGTCATCCGGCTTCACCTGGGCCTTGCACGAGGTGAGGGTGGCGCGGTCCTCCTCCCGGCCCTGTGCCGCCACGGCTTCCCAATGCTCGTGGCCGGGAAGCCGGTCAAAGCTGAAGAGGCGCTCCAGGCGTGGACAGCTGGCCTGCGCTTGCAGGGCCTTGGCCATGATCTCTGCATTGCTGCCGAAGAAGATCCGGCTTTCCGAGTGGTTCAGCACATAGGCGAAATCCTCGGCACTGCTGGTGGGGTAGATGGGGATGCCAATCGCACCGATGCGGAGCACCGCCTGGTCCACAAGACACCATTCGCTGCGGTTGCCGCTGGCAATGGCAACACGGTCACCGGGCCTGATCCCCAGGTTCAGGAGGCCCAACGCGATACGGTCCGCCTGATCGATGAACGCGCGGGTGCTGATGCCCTGCCATCGGTCCCCCACTTTACTGGCGATCGCGATGTCCTTGGGGTAGGCGGCGAGTTGGTGCTCGGGTATGTCATGCAGGCGGGTCGGCTCCATGGACGCAAATTAACGCCCGGGAGCATACCGTTATGCAGGCTGCGGCTGGTTGGGGCGTGTAACCGTCGCGTCAGCCCGCGTACGCTTCATCCAGCGCTGCCAGGTAGCGCTGGATATAATGGTCCATTTGACGGGCTTTGTATTGCATTACATAGCGTGGATGCTCCAAGGCGATGATGCGATCGAACAGCCCGAGCCGCTCGTTGAGCCGGTTCAGATGGTCGGCATTCCTGCCGGTGCCTATGCAGAGCACCACATCGCGCCGCATGCCGCAACCGGTCAACGTTCTCAACCAGTCCTCCACGAACGGCCCTATGGCACGCTCAAGGGCTTTGTCATCGTAGTAGTTCAGGTTGACGGGGCCGCCCTTGGGCCCCTGTTTTACGAAGCCCAGGGGGCAGACGGCATGCACATAGACGCCGCCGAAGAAAGCTCCGGCACCACCTGCAGCACGCACCATACGATAGAAGAAGTCACTGCTGGGTTCATACGTGCGCAGGCCGGTCACCGGGATGCCAAGGTCCTCCTCGCATCGTTGGGTGTCGGTGAAGGAGAGCCCCGTGCTCCCCGCTCCCAGGCGACCAGGATTGATGCCGAGCATCAGGATACGCTGCTTCTCGTCGCTGTAGAAGCGGCGATGGAACACTGTCACGATACGCTTCACTTCAGCGCTGTGCGGACCGTTGAACGGATCGAGGACCCCGATGCCCTGAGGCAGGTCCATCCCCGCGAACGAGAACGACAGAACATGGCGTAACAAGCGGTCGGCAAGCATGGTACCGACCTACATGTAACGGACGTTCAGGTGTCCGGCAGAGGGCCCTGCTTCCACGTTCATTTGGGTGCCTTCCGGTAGATCCATACGCCCACCGCAGCGAAGATGAGGTTGGGCAGCCACACCGCGAGCAGGGGGTCGAAGCCTGCATTGGTGGCCGCCACAGTGGTGAGTTTCATGGCGAAGATGTAGAGCAGGATGAGCATCACACCGAGGGCCAGGTGGAGGCCGGTGCCGCCGCGCACCTTGCGGCTGGCAATGCTCACTCCGATCAGGGTGAACACATAGGTGGCGAAGGGGTAGGAGGTGCGCTGGTGCTTTTCGATCACGTAGGGCATGAGTGAACCGTCCCCCTGTTTCTGCTTTGCATCGATGTAGGCGTTGATCTCCTCCCGACCCATGGCCATGGCGGTCTCCCAGCGCTGGCCAAGATCCGACGGTTTCAATGGGATCAAGGTGTCCAGCTCGGTATGGCGCACAATGCGGTCACCCGAAGGGGCCATGTGGCGGATGATGGCATCGTGGAGCGTCCAATGGCCGCTCACTGAGTCGTAATGGGCGCGGTCGGCTTCCACACGGCTCACCAGTTCGCCTTTTTCCCACTGCTGCAGGCCGAAGCGGAAGCCGACCTTGTCCTGCACGTTGAAGCTCTCGAAATAGGCGATGGTGCCTGGCGCGATCTCCCGGTGAAGGTCCTTTTCGCGCACGGCGAACGTGGCCCGGATGTGTTCCTCCTCGAACGCAAGGCGAACCCTGTTGGCATCGGGCAGGATGCGGTGGTTCACGAACAGGGACAGGCCGGTGAGGAGGGTGGCGGCAAGGAAGTAGGGCCACATTATACGGGGGAAACTGACGCCGCTGCTGAGCATGGCGATGATCTCCGTACGGTGCGCCAGCCTGCTGGTGAAGAGCAGCACGGCAAGGAAGATGAGCAAACCGCTGAACAGGTTGCTGTAGTAGATGACGAAGTTCAGATAGTATTCCTCGATGATCTCACGGACCCCGGCCTCCATCTTCGCGAAGTCCTCGGTCTTCTCACTGATGTCGAACACCACGGCGATGAGCATGATGGTGACCAGGATGAAGAAGAAGGTCCCCAGGAACTGCCGGATGATATAGCGGTCGAGGGTGGTTAGCACGGAGCGTGGTAGTCAGTTGAAGGTTGTCCTATGTCCTGTGCAAAATGCCCGCCGCCGATGCATTTTGCATGGGGCATTGGACAGTGGTCATCGTATTCATAACCTGGCCTTTAATTTCGGCAACAACCCGTTCTTCCACTTCGCGAAACTGCCGTCACGTATCCGCTCGCGCGCGGTACGCATCAATGCCAGATAGAAGCCCAGGTTATGCAGGCTTGCGATCTGCTGGCCCAGCATTTCGTTGCTTTGGAAAAGGTGGCGCACGAAAGCTCGCGAATAGGCGGTATCCACCCAGCAATGGTCGCCCGGATCGAGGGGGGAGTGATCATCGGCCCATCGCTTGTTCTTGATGTTCACCACGCCCTCCAAGGTGAAGAGCATGCCATTGCGTCCATTGCGGGTAGGCATCACGCAGTCGAACATGTCCACACCGCAGGCTATGTTCTCCAGCAGGTTCCAGGGGGTTCCAACGCCCATGAGGTAGCGCGGCTTGTCCCCGGGCAGGATGCTGCAACAGAGCTCGGCCATGGCGTACATCTCCTCTTCCGGTTCGCCTACGCTGAGGCCGCCGATGGCATTGCCCGGGGCCCCCTTGGCCGCCACGTACTCCGCCGATCGCTTTCGCAGTTCGGGAAAGGTGCTGCCCTGCACGATCGGGAAGAGCACCTGCTCATGCCCGTACTTCGGGCCGGTGCTATTGAAACGTTCGATGCAGCGGTCCAGCCAGCGATGGGTGCGGTGCATGCTCTGTTCGGCATAACCCGGTTCGCACGGCCACGGGGTGCATTCGTCGAAGGCCATGCAGATGTCGGACCCGATGCTGCGCTGCACATCCATCACCGATTCAGGCGTGAATAGATGCTTGCTTCCGTCGATGTGGCTGCTGAAGCGAACACCCTCCTCGGTGATCTTCCGGATGTCACTGAGGCTGTGCACCTGGAATCCGCCGCTGTCCGTAAGGATCGGCCTGTCCCAGCCATTGAACCGGTGCAACCCACCCGCATGTTCGATCACCTCCATGCCGGGCCGCAGGTAGAGGTGGTAGGTGTTGCTGAGCATGATCGGCGCGTTGAGGTCATTGCGCAGCTCACGCGGATGCACGGCCTTTACAGCTCCCAAGGTGCCCACCGGCATGAAGATGGGTGTGGGGATCACGCCATGGTCGGTGTGCAGCTCACCGGCCCGGGCGTGGGATGCATGGTCGGTTGTGAGGACCTTGAATTCCATGATGCAGGACGGAGCGAAGGTAGCCCGATGGCATGTGACGGACTTCCAGCGGTTGGTGTTCATAACTGGATGGCGTCCTGGAGCGGTCGCCGGCACGCCGGGAATAGCTTCGCCACCGGCGGCGCAGGCCATGCGCGTGCTGCTGCCGTATCCTGTATGTGGACCCTTGAATTCCAGGTAATGGCCGCGGCCCTCGTGGTGCTGCTGTTCTTCCATCTCTTCATGTTCCTGCGCCTGGCAAGGCCACGCGCTGTTCCGGCACCCGATCGCGACCTGCCCATGAGCGTGGTGGTCTGTGCCCGCAACGAGGCGCGGTCCCTGGAAGAGCTGCTTCCGATCCTGTTGGACCAGGACCATCGGACATTCGAGGTGGTGGTGGTGAACGACCGCAGTGAGGATGATACATGGGAGATCCTCCAATGGATGAAACCGCGCCATGAACGACTGCGGCCGGTGAACATCCAGGCGGATGAGAAATTCAGCTATGGAAAGAAGATAGCACTGGGTGTGGGTGTGCGGGCGGCACGCTTCCCGCACGTGTTGCTCACCGATGCGGATTGCCGCCCCCAGGGACGTGACTGGATCAGCTTGATGGCCTCCGGGTTCAGCAACGGAAGGAGCATTGTCATCGGTCACAGCCCATACACTGCGGAGCCCGGCCTGGCCAGTGTACTGGAGCGCTACGATGGTTGCATGAAGGCGGCCCAGTACATCTCCTTTGCCATGGCAGGCATGCCCTACATGGGCGTGGGGCGCAACCTGGCCTACACCAGCGAGGTGTTCTTCAATGCGCGCACCACACAGCGCGGCAACAACCTCATGAGCGGGGATGACGACCTCCTCATCAATGCCGTGGCGCGCAGGGGCAATACGGCAGTGGTCACGGCGCCGGCATCGTTCATGACCACCCAGGCCACCCCCGATCTGGCCACATGGGTGCGGCGTAAGCGAAGGCATTACACCACCGCAGCTCATTACCGCCTCGGTCACCAGGTGCTGCTCACCCTGCTTCCCCTGGCCCAACTGGTGTTCTGGGCCGTATTGGCCCTGCTGATGCTTCAGGGCCAGTGGTTGCAGGTGGTGGTGGCATCGACCATCAAGCTGTTCGTCCTCCTGCCCATCACCATGGCGGCTCTGCACCGGCTTCAGGCCGGAGCCCTCGTCTGGTTCGCGCTGCCGTTGGAGTGGTTGTTCCTAATTTTAGACCCGCTGCTGTACGTCAGCACGATCTTCGTCAAGCCCAAACGATGGAAGTGAACGATAACCTGAGCGAGAAGGCCCTGTACGATTACAACCTTGTACGCCGCGCCGTGGATCAGGGTGACCAGAAGGCCTACGCCGAACTGATGAGCCGCTACCGCGACTCCATCTATTTCATGTTGTTGAAGATGATCAACAACAAGGATGACGCCGATGACCTTACGATCGAGGCCTTCGGCAAGGCCTTCCACCGCCTCAAACAGTACACCCCGAACTACGCGTTCAGCACGTGGCTCTTCAAGATCGCCTCC
>CAZLGY010000040.1:0-21309 GCA_964559165.1 uncultured Chryseobacterium sp. | reverse complement strand
GCCAGCGACAGCGACGGCAGCATCTACGATCCCGCGGGCATCAACGCCGAGAAGCTCGCCTTCCTGATGGAACTGAAGAACGTGAAGCGCGGCCGCATCGAGGAGTACGCCCGGAAATTCAAGGGTGCCACCTTCAAGAAAGGTGCCCGTGTGTGGGATGTGGTGGCCAAGTGCGATGTGGCCCTGCCCTGCGCCACGCAGAACGAACTGGACGGCAGGAATGCCAAGGACCTGGTGAAGAAGGGTGTGAAGTACGTGGCCGAAGGAGCCAACATGCCCAGCACACCCGAGGCCATCGAGGTGTTCCATAACGGCGGTGTGCACTTCGCACCCGGCAAGGCCAGCAATGCGGGTGGCGTGGCCACCAGCGGCTTGGAGATGAGCCAGAACAGCCTGCGCCTCAGCTGGACCCGCGAGGAGGTGGATGCCCGCCTGCACACCATCATGAAGGACATCCACGCTGCCTGCGTGAAATACGGCAGCGAGGGCAAGAGCGTGAACTACGTCAAGGGCGCCAACGTGGCCGGCTTCGTGAAAGTGGCCGATGCGATGCTCGACCAGGGTGTGGTGTAAGCACCGAACACATGGAAAAGAGAAGCCCCGCTGATGGCGGGGCTTCTTCATTCACATCGGTCCGGGATCAGCAGAACTCATCGTAGGCCAGCATCAGGTTGTCAGCGATCATCGCGGCGCTGCGGCCTTCGATATGGTGGCGCTCCAGGAAGTGGACCAGCTTGCCATCCTTGAAGAGGGCCATGCTGGGACTGCTTGGCGGGTATGGCAGGAAGTGCTTCCTCGCCTGGGTGACGGCATCGGTGTCCACACCGGCGAAAACGGTCACCAGATGGTCCGGACGCTTGCCTGACAGCAGGCTGTGCTTCACGCCGGGCCGTGCGGCACCGGCGGCGCAACCGCACACGCTGTTCACCACGCACAATACCGTGCCAGGCTGGGTGAGGGCCTTGTCCACCTGGTCGGGCGTATGGAGTTCCTGGAAGCCGGCCGCGGTCAGGTCGGACTTCATGGGGGCTACGAGTTCTGCTGGGTACATGATAGGCGGGGTTTCGGTCCTTGCCGGTCAACAGGACCGGGTGGGGGCAAAAATAACCCCATCGGTGAAGCGCCCCGACGCTCGCCCCATCGATCGGCCGGTTGGGATCCCCATCATGGCCGCGCACCAACCTGCCCTGAGATGTGTTAATAAGGTAATTTGCACAGCCAGACCCAGCATCATGATGCTCCGAAACCTGCTTCCATCGATCGCTCTCGCCATACTTCCGATAGTGCACCATGCACAGGACCGCAAAGCCGACGTGCCCGCCGACATCCGCAAGGACCTGGAACGTGAGGGGTATACGGAGCAGGACCTGGCAGACCTGGTGATAAAGGATGACTACACCTCCACCCACAACGGGGTGCGTCACCTATACCTGCGCCAGCGGTGGCAGGGCATCGAGGTATGGAACGGGGACCTTGCCATTCATCGGGGGGCGGGGGGTGCGCTGGTACGCCTGAACAATACCGCATGGCGCCACGTGGCCAAGCGCGTGAACAGCATCGACCCGAAGATCACGCCCGGCCAGGCCCTTGCGACCGTGCTGGCACGCACACTACCCGGCACCCCGCCACCTGGTGTGGTGGCAGTGGAGGACGGTGGCCGCCGCGTACGTTACGATGGTTCCGCTACCGGGGGCACCGAAATGACGGTCCAACTGTATTTCGTACCCCAGCAAGACCGTCTGCGGCTTGCCTGGAACGTGAACCACTACACCCCCGATGGAAGCCATTGGTGGAACGTACGCATCGACGCGGAAACGGGCATGGAACTGGAGCGGAACGACTGGGTGAGCCAGTGCGCGTTCGACCATGACCACGACCACGTGGCCGCCATGTCCGCCGAAGCACCCGTGGCGCCCATGGCACCCGCTGCCCCGAACGACTACAACGTGTACGCGTGGCCCTTGGAGAGCCCCAGCCACGGTGGGCGCACCCTGCAGAACGCTCCCTGGACGGACGCGGGTATCGCGTCACCGTTCGGCTGGCACGATACCAATGGTGCCGCAGGTGCCGAGCACACCATCACCAAGGGCAACAACGTACAGGCCCAGGACGATACGGACGGCAATAATACCGGCGGCTTCAGCCCGGATGGTGGGGCGAACCTCGACTTCGACTTCCCGATCAACCTCACGCTTGCGCCCTCCTCCTACCAGAGCGCTGCCATCACCAACCTGTTCTACTGGAACAACCTCATGCACGATGTGTGGTACCAGTATGGGTTCAACGAAGCGTCAGGCAACTTCCAGCAGAACAACTACGGCCGCGGCGGGGCCGGCAATGACTTCGTGTTCGCCGATGCCCTCGATGGAGGCGGCACGAACAACGCCAACTTCGGCACCCCGCCGGATGGCAGCAACCCCCGGATGCAGATGTTCGTGTGGACCGCCCCCACCCCCGACCGCACGAGCGACCTGGACAACGGGATCATCGCCCATGAATACGGGCATGGTATCAGCAATCGCCTGGTGGCGGGTCCATCGAACGTGAACTGCCTGGCCAATGCCGAACAGATGGGCGAGGGATGGAGCGACTACCTGGGCATGGTGATGACCATGCGGGTGGGCGACACCCGCGGTCAGGGGCGTGGCGTTGGCACCTATGCACTGGGGCAGGCCACCACGGGATCGGGTATACGACCGGCACGGTACAGCACGGACTTCGCCGTGAACAACTACACCTACGCCAACACCAACAGCGGGGTGAGCCAACCCCACGGCATCGGCTTCGTGTGGTGCACCATGCTGTGGGAGATGACCTGGGACCTCATCGATGCCTATGGTTTCGACCCGGACATCTACAACGGCACCGGAGGGAACAACATCGCCATGCAGCTCGTCATCGACGGGCTGAAGCTCACCCCCTGCAACCCGGGGTTCGTGGATGCGCGCGATGCCATCCTTGCGGCGGACCAGGCAACCTACGGCGGAGCGAACCAGGCCTTGATCTGGGCGGCCTTCGCACGGCGCGGTCTCGGATACAGCGCATCGCAAGGCAGCACCGCCAGCCGTTCGGACCAGGTACAGGCCTTCGACCTTCCGCCTGCGCGTGACGTGGGTGTGACGAGCATCATCTCCCCACCGGCACAACTGTTCCCCTGCGCGAACGGAACGGCGACCGTGACAGCCACCTTGCGCAACTACGGATCCGAGGCGCAAAGCAACTTCCCCGTCAGTTACACGGTGAACGGTGGCTCGCAGGTGACAGAGGTGTTCACCGGCACCCTGGCACCTGGTGCGACATCACCGTTCACGTTCGCCACGGCAGCCACACTTCCCCCAACGGGCAACCCCGTGATCGCGGTATCCACCGGATTGAACCTCGACCAGACCGCCGCGAACGATGCCTCCAGCCGCACCCTCCAGCGCCTGACAAGCACCACGGAGACCACGGACTATGAGCAGGATGTGGAATCCGGGACCGTCACGCCCACCGGGTGGAACCTCCAGAACGTGGACAACGCCACTACGTGGACCACATCCGTGCTCACCAACGGCGCCCTGTGTGCAAGCAGCCGGGCCTGGTCCATCGACTTCTATAATTACGCTGCCACCGGACAGGTGGACCGGCTCATTTCGCCCATCATCGACCTCGGCAGCTCAGCCTCCACCAAACTGCGGTTCCATCATGCCTACGCGCCGTATGACGCCAGTTATTTCGACAGGATGCTGGTGGAGGTGAGCGCCGACTGCGGCGCCACCTGGACCTCCGTGTTCGATCAAAGCGGCTCCGTGCTTGCCACTGCGCCGAACACCACATCAGCCTACCAGCCGTCCAACTGCACCCAGTGGCGCCTCAATGAGATCGACCTGGGCGGCTACGATGGCGACCAGGTACTGATCCGCTTCACGGGGGTGAACGGCTACGGGAACTTCCTCTACCTGGACAACGTGGAGGTGGTGAGCAACGGCATCCGGCTGGCTGTGGACCTGCTGCTCGAAGGGGCCTACGATGCAGCGACGGACCGCATGCGGGACGACCTGCGTGGCCAAGGGCTGCTTCCCTCAACAGAGCCCTACACCGCATTGGGATACAACATGGCGGGCGGCGGTGGTGAAAGCGCGAGCGGAGCGGTGTTCACCACCACCGGCGACAATGCCGTGGTGGACTGGGTACTTGTGGAGCTGCGTTCAGCGACGGCCCCGTCCACCGTGGTATCCGTCCGTGCTGGACTGCTGCAGCGCGATGGCGATGTGGTGGACAAGGATGGCGTGTCGCCGCTTGTGTTCGCCGCTGCCCCGGGTAGCTATTTCGTTGCTGTTCGCCACCGCAACCACTTGGGCGCCATGGCCGCCGATGCCGTGACGTTCGGGACGGCGACCACCCCATTGGACCTTACAGCAAGCGCCACCGGCACCTTCGGCACCAATGCGATGAAGAGCGTGAACGGCCGGAACGTACTGTGGGTGGGGGATGTGCTGCGCGACGGCACGCTGCGATACGTGGGGGCTGGCAATGACAGGGACCCGATCCTGCAACAGGTGGGTGGCAGTGTTGCCACCAATACCTCGGCGCCCGGATACTACGCTGCCGACGTGAACATGGACGGCGTGGTGCGCTACACAGGTGGCGGGAACGACCGCGACCCTGTGCTGCTCAACATCGGCGGCAGCATACCCACGAACACGCGAACGGAGCAGATGCCCTGACCGGAATGCGTGACCCCCGCATCGACCAATGGTACCATGGGCTGCCAGAGGGATGGAGAGAGGTGGCAGAGGAGATCCGGGCCTTGGTGTTGGAACGTTCTCCGCTCATGAGGGAGGCGTGGAAATTCGGCACGCCCTTCTTCATCCACCGCCGCTTATTGTGCTACCTGAGCATGCAGCGGGGTTCGCTCGTCCTCGGCTTTGTGCGGGGTAGCGGGATGAGCGATCCGGCAGGCCTGTTCAGTGCCAGCGGCCACCAAAGGATCAGGCACCATCGGCCGGCAGGAAGCGTGGAACTCCTTCGAAGCACCGCATTGCGACAGGCGGTAGATGAGGCCATCGCGATCAATGATGCGCTTGGACAGCGCCGGCGCGCAGTGCGATCATAGGCTCCTCTTGCGCCGGAAAAAGGCCTTGAGCAGATCGGCGCATTCAGGCTCCAGGATACCGCCCAGCACCTGCGTCCTGGGGTGCAGCGCACGGCCCCCAAGGCGTCGGTAACCGGCTTTTTCATCGAACGCCCCGAACACCACCCTTCCCACCTGGGCCCAATGAAGGGCACCTGCACACATCACGCACGGCTCCAAGGTCACATAGAGCGTGCAATCCTGGAGATACTTGCTGCCCAGGTGGGTGGCCGCGGCGGAGATCGCCTGCATCTCGGCATGCGCCGTCACATCGTTCAGGCGCTCGGTGAGGTTATGGCCACGCCCGATGATGCGGTCTGCACATACGACCACCGCCCCCACGGGAACCTCATCCACCTTGAAGGCGTGTTCGGCCTCGCGCAACGCATGGCGCATGAAATGCTCGTCGCTGTTCGGGTCCATCATGTCAGGCAAGGACCTGCGGACCGGATAGCGAAAGGCGTTCCTCCCACATGCGGTGGATCCCCGCATCGCTGCCCTCCTTGATGTCCTTGATATTCAATTGAAGTTCGGTGCGGCCCTGCCACTCATTCTCCTCCAAGGTGTAGAGCGCACTGAAGGGCTCGCCACTGCGCACAAGGTCCAGGTGGTGCGCCTGCTTGAAGGCGATGGCATCAAAGCGGGGACCGGTTCCATCGGCTGACCGCACGCTCAACTTCAGATGGTCACTACCGACGATACGCGCGGAACCGGTGTCGACCAGCCCACGGGTGACGAACGTAGGACGCATGTTGGCAGGCCCAAAGGGAGCCATGTGGCGCAACACGTTCACCAGGCGGGCGTCAAAGGCATCCAGGCCCACCTCCAGATCAACCTCCTCAATGGGTATCCGGGAGCTGGGGGGCAGGGTGGCACGCACCACCTCCTCGAACCGGGTCCGGAACGCCTCGACCTGCCCGACACCCATGGTAAGGCCCGCCGCATACATATGCCCACCGAACTGCTCCAACAGGTCACTGCACGCATTGATGGCCTCGTAGATATCGAACCCGCGCACGCTGCGCGCGGAACCCACGACCATGCCGTTGCTCTCGGTGAGCACGATGGTGGGGCGATAGTACTGTTCGATGAGCCTGGAGGCCACGATACCGATGACCCCCTTGTGCCAGGTGGGCTTGAAGAGCACGGTGCTCCAGGCATCCTGCAGGAGGGGATCGGAAGCGAGCAGGCCGAGCGCCTCCCGGGTGATATCCTTGTCAAGCTCCTGCCGCTGCACATTATGGCCATCCACCCGCAGTGCGATCCGTTCGGCCTCTGCGAGATCGCGCGCAAGCAGCAGTTCCACCGCCTGTTGGCCATGCTCGATGCGACCGGCCGCGTTGATCCGCGGCCCCAGTGTGAAGACCAGATCGGTCACGCAGAGCCTCCGTTTTACGTTGGCCATCTGCAGCATGGCCTTGAACCCCGCACGGGGATGTTGGTTCAGCCGTATCAGGCCGGCGTGGGCCAGCACCCTGTTCTCCCCGTTCACCGGAACGATGTCACAGGCGGTGCTTACCGCGACCAGGTCAAGGAGCGGGAGCAGCTCATCGATGGGCATGTCGTTATGCTGTGCAAGGGCCTGCACCAGCTTGAACCCGATCCCGCAACCGCTGAGCTCCTTGAAAGGATAGGGACAATCATCCCGCTTGGGGTCGAGCACCGCCAAGGCGGGGGGAAGCGTGTCACCGGGCCGGTGGTGATCACAAATGACCATGTCGATCCCCAGCTCACGTGCACGCTCCACCTTGTCGTGCGCCTTGATGCCACAATCAAGAGCGATGATCAATGTGCACCCTTCCCGATGTGCCCGCTCCACACCAGCGAACGAGATGCCATATCCTTCACTGTATCGGTCCGGGATGTGGAAGATGAGCTCGCCGGTGAAGCGCTGGAGGAATGAATACACCAGGGCCACGGCGGTGGTTCCATCCACATCATAATCGCCATAGACCATGATCCGTTCATGGTCACCAAGCGCGCGCTCGATCCGTGCCACCGCACGGTCCATGTCCTTCATCAGGAAGGGGTCCAGCAACTGGTCCAGGCCCGGCCTGAAGAACAGCGACGCCTCCTCCGGGCTGGTCATCCCGCGGCTTGCCAACAAACGGGCCACGGCCTCGGTGCATCGGTCATGCATCAATTCCCCCACCACTCGCTGGTCCGGCTCAGACCGGAACGCCCAGCGCTTCTCCATCGCACGGCTCATGGAACGAATATAACTCCACGGAACAATGGACCGGCATCCCAATCGCCATCCCGCGCCCCGGATCCACATGCGCCTCCTTCCCTGTGGCGTGCACGGAACGTGACGATGTAACAAAGCCCCGTCCACCGATGGTGGAGGGGCTTCGTTACCTGTGGGTCCGTGCCTTCAGCAGTGCGCCCGCTAGACCATCGCTAACGATATCCGTTGATATATGCGTTGGCTATGATCTCGCTTTCGCGCACCAAGCCCTGCACGATCTCCCGGATGACATCGTTGAGCTGCTGGTCCGTGTACCTGTACAGGTCCTGGAACACGTGCGTTTTCCGCTTGCTGCTCTTGATGAAGGCTATCTTATCCTTCTTCGTCATGGGGCCTTCTACGGGACCTCCGGGAAAAAAGATCCATCGATGCGCAAAAAAATTTGGCATGATGTGCAGCCTTCGGTATCGACAGGATGCAGGAACACTCGGAACAGCCCACGGGTGCGGCTCAACGCCGGACAGCGATGGCTCCATGGAGCTCTCGGAGGACCCGCAGGTAGCGCTCCAGATCCCCGTCGAGCAACAAGCGGCGGGCCTTCATCTTCAACTGGCAGGTGGTGGTGAGCGTGTTCATTGGTGATCGGTGTGGTCAGGGTGTTCCAAGGGGCGTGCCAAACACGCCGAATGATGGTCTGCTATCCCTGGACATCTACTTTTGCTGCGATGCAACAGGGCTCGTACCTGGTCGGTGTGGCCGGTGGCAGTGGTTCGGGAAAGACCAGCCTGGTCCGCGCCTTGCGGGAGGTCCTGCCCCGGGACAGCCTGTGTGTGGTGTCCCAGGATGATTACTACCACCCCAAGGAGCAGCAGGCCGTTGACAGCAACGGCAGGATCAATTTCGACCTGCCCACCGCGGTGGACCTTGACGGGCTCACGCGCGACCTGCGCACCCTGCTGAGCGGAGGTGGCATCTTCCGCAGGGAGTACACCTTCAACCATGCCGGTCGCGAAGCCGCCCTGATCGAGTTGCGTCCAGCCCCGGTGATCCTCGTGGAGGGGCTGTTCGTCCTCCACCACGAACCCTTGCGCGACCTGTTCGACCTGCGCGTTTTCATCGACGCGAGCGAAGCGGCACAGCTTGACCGCAGGCTGCGGCGTGATTCGGTGGAGCGCGGCTACGGCGAAGCGGAGATCCGTTACCAATGGGAACATCATGTGCTGCCCGCCTACCGCAACTACCTGCTCCCCTACCGCCATTTGTGTGACCTGCACGTGGTGAACGAACTGGGGTACGGCAGGGCGGTGAAGGTGCTGGGGGACCACCTCCGACAAGCGGCACGGATGGGCCTGCAGGAGGAGCGGGCCACCCCACCCTGAGCGGCGACCTTCAAGTACGCTGTGCAGCAGGGCTGTATAGCCTCCACTGCCGGATGTAACCGAGCACGGCGGGTGGTACGAGCGCGTCCACCGGCTCCCAACGGGCAATGGCCGACCTGACCTGTGTGGAGGAGACTTGTAACAAGGGAGCGTCCGCCACGATACGGACCTGCGGTGAGCCTTGGTAGGCGGATGCCTTCAGGTGATCCGCGAACCCGTCGCGTGGATAGACCAGCAGGCGGTGGTGCGCAAGGATGGCTCCGGCATCCTTCCAATCATGGAAGACCGCGAGGTTGTCGCTGCCGATGATCAGGTCGAACCGGTGTTGTGGCCAGCGCTCACGCATGAAACGAAGGCTGTCCACCGTGTAGCTCGGCTTGGGAAGGTCCAGCTCGAACCCGCTCGCCACCAGGTTCGGATGCCCCTGTACGGCCAATCGCACCATGGCCATCCGGTGCATGTCCGGGCTCAGGTCATTGGCTTGCTTGAACGGGTTCAACGGGGTGACGACCAACCACACCTGGTCCAGCCCGACCCCGGCCACCATATGGTCCGCGATGGCGAGATGGCCGTTGTGCGGCGGGTCGAACGTCCCGAACAGGCAGCCGATGCGCATCATGCAAGGAAATCACCGACCACCCGCACGGCCTCGGCACAGGCACGCTCCAGGTCGTCGTTCACCAATACATGATCGAAGGACGGTGCCCGGCCCCATTCCTCACGTGCCTTGTCCAACCGTGTTCTCAGGCCTGCCTCGGTCTCCGTGCCCCTGCTGCGCAAGCGCTGTTCCAGCACAGCCATGCTCGGCGGTGCAACGAAAATGGCCAGTGCACGTTCCCGGAACAGCTCCTTGAGGCGCAAACCGCCTACGACGTCGATATCGAACACCGCGTGATGCCCGGTCGCCCAGATGCGGTCGATCTCGCTGCGCAGGGTGCCATAGAACCGCCCGGGGTAGACCTCCTCCCACTCCACCAGGTCACCGTCCGACACATGCCGCCTGAACCGGTCCTCACTGATGAAATGATAGTCCCTGCCATCCACCTCGCCCGGCCTGGCCGGCCGGGTGGTGGCGCTGACACTGAAGGCAAGGCCCAGCCCGCTGCCAAGAAGATGGCGCACGATGGTGGTCTTGCCCGCACCCGACGGTGCGGACAGGATGATACACCTGCCGGATGTCGCCCCTGCATCCATCATCAGAGCACGTTGAGCACCTGCTCCTTGATCTTCTCCAGCTCGTCCTTCATATGCACCACACTGCGCTGTATCACCGCGTCGTTGGCCTTGGAACCAAGCGTATTGATCTCCCTTCCCATCTCCTGCGCGATGAAACCCAGCTTCCTTCCCTGGGCATCATCGGTGGCAAGGGTCTCCAGGAAATAGGTGCAGTGCGAGCGCAACCTCACCTTTTCCTCGGTGATGTCCAATTTCTCCAGGTAATAGACCAGCTCCTGTTCGAAACGCCCCTCGTCCACTTCCTGGCGGAGGTCGTTCAATTTGGAGCGCAGGCGTTCACGGGTGCGCTCACTGCGCCCCTCATCCATCGCCTCCACCTGGGCGAGCAGCTCCGAGATCCGGTCCACCCGGCCATGCAGCTCGGCCGCGAGCCGCTCCCCTTCGCTGGACCGGAAACGACCCATATCGGACAGGGCACGGTGCACCAGGCCCACGACCGCCGACCACTCCTCTTCGCCCACCCGCTCAACGGGTGCAACAGAGGCCTCGTGCATGCGCAGGGCCTGTGCGAAGAGGTCCGTGGTGGCCTCCGGCGCGATCTCCTGCGCGATCGAACGAAGTTCATCCAGGTAGGTGCGCAGCAGGGCTCGGTCCAATCGCGCGCGTTGCATGCCCTGGGGTTGTTCGCAGGACACCACCAGCTCCACCTTGCCGCGCTGCAGGTGCTCACCGACCAGCAGGCGCAACTCGGCTTCGCGGTCCTTGTAGATGCCCGGGACCTTCACCAACAGGTCCAACTGCTTGCTGTTCAAGGAGCGCAGTTCAACGGTCACCTTGCGCTCGTTGACCACCCCCTCGGAGCGGCCGAAACCTGTCATTGAACGTAGCATCCGCGTATTGTAGGCGTCAAAAGTAAGCGGCGCTCCCTCACACAGTGGTACTGCGACGCCCCACCAGGTGCACACCAAGGAAGATGGCGAGCGCACTGATGAGCTGGACCACACCCACCTGCACAGCGTAGTTGCCAGGGACACCGATCCTGTCGGCACCCACCTGCATGAAGGCCCAGGAGAAGGCCAGTGCAAGGGCGGGTTGGAGGTAGATGTAACTGCCCACCACCCCCGGATCCACCCGGGCAATGGCCCATGTGTTCAAGAGGTAGGCCACGAAGGTGACCATCACCACCACGAACGCCATGGCCAGGAGTATTGGAAGCGGTTGTTCGGACCAGCGTACCGCCCATACCTCACCCCATCCAAAGGGCAGCACCATGAAGAGGCCGAACAGGAAACACCAGGCCATCACGGTCACCGCGTCGTAGCGGCGCATCAAAGGCTTCACCAATACGAGGAACACCGCGTACGAGGTGGCATTGATCAGTATGAAGACGTCTCCGGCACGGCCTTCCGCGGTCGCGCCAGCGCCTCCCCCGAGCACCAGCGCCAACGCGCCTCCCGCTCCCAATGCCACACCCAGCAACTTCATCCAGGTGAGGCGCTCACCCAGCAGGTAGGCGGACAGTGCGAGGACCAGCACGGGCGTTGCCACCATGATGATGCTCGCATTCACCGGGCTGGTACGCATGAGGCCATGGAAGAACATGAGCTGGTTGAGCGCCACACCGAACAACGCGCATACAAGCATGCGCAGCAGGTCGGCTGGTGGCACCTTCACCGGCCTGCGCAAGAAGAGGAGCCAGAAAAGGAGCGTGGCACCCAGCACCCGCAGGAGGATGAACCCCGAAGCACCGATGACCCCGGGCATGAGCCCTTTGGCCACTACATAATTGAGCCCATAGATGAAGTTGACGGAGAAGAGCGCCAGGTGGGCCTGAAGGGTGGACCGCGTCATTCGGGCGAAGGGATACCTTTAGGCCGTCTCTGGGAGGCAGCGAAGATACCCGATGAGCGAAGCGAAGAAGGGGACGAGCGAACGCGAACTGCGGAAGACCTTCGGGCTTCGCAAGGTGCTGCTGCCCGTGCTCATCGGCATGCTGGCGGCGGGATGGCTGCTTTGGCGGGACCTCGGTCGCGAACGGTTCGAGCTGGATGTGGCGGGACGTGGCGACCATCAGTGGGTGGACAGCAACGGCAATGGAATGCCGGACCTGTCGGATCCCGCAGAGTTCGTTGCGGTGGAGCCCGGAGCGGGAACACATGTGCGTATGAACACCGGGGACATCCTGCGTTCCATCGACTGGGGCTGGCACAGCACGGTGTGGATCCTGCTCGCCATCATCGCCACCGCGTTCAGGGACCTGGGCTATATCTTCCGGTTGCGCGTCCTGTCTGACGGACACCTCACCTGGCGGCAGGCCTTCAACGTCACCTTCCTATGGGAGTTCGCCTCGGCGATGACCCCCTCGGTGGTGGGCGGCTCGGGTATCGCGATGTTCATCATCGGTCGGGAAGGCATCGAACTGGGTCGGGCCACTGCCATCGTGTTGGTCACCGCGCTCATGGACGAACTGTTCTATGTGATCATGGTTCCGATGGTCTTCCTCGCCGTTGGCATGCATGACCTCTTCCCCGAGACGCTCGACCATGCGTTCTGGGGCATGCCCATCAAGTCCATTTTCATCCTCGGCTACCTGTTCATCCTGGCGCTGGTGGCTGCCATCTTCTACGGCGTCTTTTTCCGCCCGCGGGCGTTCAAGTTCATCCTGCTTCGCATCTTCAAACTGCCGCTCCTGCGGCGCTGGCGTCCCATGGTGGTCCAGGTGGGCGATGACATCGTGACCACCTCGCAGGAATTGCGGGGCAAGCCAAAGCGGTTCTGGACGAAGGCCTTTGCGGCCACCTGTTTCTCCTGGGCGAACCGTTTCCTGGTGGTCAACCTCATCGTGGCCGCGTTCTTCCCGGTGACCGACCACTTGCTGCTCTACGCACGTCAGTTGATCATGTGGGTCATCCTGCTCATCAGTCCGACCCCGGGCGGCAGCGGTGTGGCGGAGGTCGCGTTCTCGGGCTTCTTCAAGGACCTGCTGCCCGCAGTGGGGTACATCGGTGCCGTGGCGGTGGTGTGGCGCATCCTCAGCTATTACCTCTACCTGTTCATGGGTACCGTGATCCTGCCCCGCTGGTTACGGAACACCGCTCCGTCCCACCGTTGAGGCGGGCCGCTTACTTTCGTCATCCATCGCAACCAACCATGGAATTCGGTACCAAGGCCATTCATGCAGGTGTGGAGCCAGACCCCACCACAGGCGCCATCATGACGCCGATCTACCAGACAAGCACCTACGTGCAGGCCGCACCGGGCGATCACAAGGGGTACGAATACAGCCGCACCCACAATCCCACCCGCACCGCCCTGCAGAATGCGCTGGCAGCGCTGGAGAACGGTCGTCACGGCCTGTGCTTCGCCACCGGCATGGCAGCCATCGACGCCGTGGTGAAGCTGTTGAAACCCGGGGACGAGGTGGTGAGCACCAACGACCTCTACGGCGGAACGTACCGGCTTTTCACCAAGGTCTTCGAGGGCTTCGGCGTGAAGTTCCGGTTCGTGGACATGGGCGACCTGCGCAAGGTGGAGGAGGCCATGAGCCCGGCCACCCGCCTGATCTGGGCCGAAACACCGACGAACCCGTTGTTGCGGATCATCGATATCGCCGGCCTTGCAGACATTGCACGCAGGCATGACTGCCTTCTTGGGGTGGACAACACCTTTGCGAGCCCCTACCTGCAGAACCCGTTGGACCTGGGTGCCGACATGGTGATGCACAGCGTGACGAAATACCTGGGCGGCCATAGCGATGTGGTCATGGGGGCACTGGTGGTGAAGGACGATGCCCTTGCCGAACGGTTGGCCTTCCTGCAGAACAGCTGCGGTGCCACACCGGGGCCCATGGACAGTTTCCTGGTGCTCCGTGGATTGAAGACCCTTCACCTGCGCATGCAGCGCCATTGCGAGAACGGCGAGGTGGTGGCGGAATTCCTCGCAGGCCATCCGAAGGTGGACAAGGTCTACTGGCCGGGTTTCCCCACACACGCCAACCACGATGTGGCAAAGCGCCAGATGCGCGGCTTCGGTGGCATGATCAGCTTCACCCTCCGCGGCGACCGCATGGAGGATGCCACCAAGGTGCTCAGCGGTACCAAGCTCTTCAGCCTGGCAGAAAGCCTGGGTGGCGTGGAATCGCTGCTGGGCCATCCGGCCAGCATGACACATGCGAGCATCCCGCGCGAAGAGCGCCTGCGCAATGGCCTTGCCGATACGCTCATCAGGCTCAGCGTGGGCTTGGAGGATGCCCGTGACCTGGTGGCGGACCTGCGCCAGGCGCTCGGCTGAGGCGGCCTTCCAAGACCTGGTGACCATTGGTGCGGCAGCCCGGCACCGAACCCTTCTAACTTGCGGCTGTTCATTAGCACATGAAGTCCATCCTCCTCCCGTCGCTCCTCCTGTTCTCAGGAGGGCTTGTCGCACAGTCGGCCATGGACCCCGCAGAGGGGTTCACCTGCCGCACGCACGATCCAGTGGAAATGGACCAATGGCGGATGTCCGATCCGGAGGCATGGCAGCATGCCCTGGAGCTGCGCGATGAGTTGGAACGTAGGGCCCGGGAGGGTGTCATCGATCGCGAAAGGGATACCTACATCATCCCGGTGGTCTTCCACATCATCCACGATGATGGCCCGGAGAACATCAGCAACGAGCAGGTGCAGGACGCCATCCGGATCCTGAACAACGACTTCAACAAGCTCAACACCGATTGGCCGAACGTGCGTCCCGCCTTCCTTGACCTGGTGGCCGACGTAGGCATCGAGTTCAAGCTGGCCCAATATGACCCCCAGGGCAATTGTACCAACGGGATCACCCGAACACGATCGGACTTCACCTATGACGGCGACAATAACATGTCGGGCCTCATCCAATGGCCGCGCAACCGATACATGAACATCTGGGTGGGGGCCTCCGCGAACGGTGCCGCCGGATACACCAACTACCCCTGGGTGTTGAACAACCAGCCGCAGCGCGATGGGATCGTGGTGAAACATGACTATGTGGGCAGCATCGGCACCAGCAGTGTCGGTCGTTCGCGCGTGCTTACCCACGAGGTGGGCCACTGGTTGAACCTGCCCCACTGCTGGGGCAACAGCAATGAGCCGGGCCTCGAGGAGAATTGTTCCATGGACGATGGCGTGGACGATACTCCGCTCACCGTGGGATGGACCTCCTGCATACTGAGCGGATCGAGCTGCGGATCGCCGTTGGACAACGTGGAGAACTACATGGAGTATTCCTATTGTGCCAAGATGTTCACCCTGGGCCAGGGCGAGCGCATGATCGCAGCCCTGACCTCCACCATCGCGCAACGGAGTTCCCTGTGGCAGGACAACAACCTCATCCAGACGGGTGTGCTCAACACGCCGCAACTGTGCGCGGTGGAGTTCATCGCGGACGACCGGGAGATCTGTGCCGGCACCAGCGTAACGTTCGTTGACGCAAGCTACAGCGCCGTGAGCGCACGCACATGGTCCTTCCCCGGCGGAGAGCCGGCGACCAGCAGCGAAGCCACCGTCACGGTAACCTACCCCGCCGCGGGTACCTATCCGGTGGAGCTCAGTGTCTCCGATGGTGTCAACGCGCTGAGCGTGCTGGAACAATCCTACATCACCGTACTACCCGATACGGGAGTTGCCTGGCCCATCAGCGAAGGGTTCGAACTGGTCACCGGGTTGAACGGACCCGATTGGTGGGTGGAGGACGAGGAAGGGAACGGCAGTTTCGCCCTGACGTCCGCTGCCGCATATTCAGGCACCAACGCGGTCCGGTTGAACAACACCTCCGGCACCAACGGGTATGTGGATGCACTTGTGAGCAACGTCTACGATGCAAGTGGGCTGGCCTCCATGACCGTGGGTTTCCGTTATGCGTTCGCCCGGCGGCAATCGTGGAACGAGGACGTCCTGCGCATGTATACCAGCAACAATTGCGGCATCACGTGGTCACCGAGGAAGACCCTGCGCGCCGAGGATGTCCTACCCACGGCACCCGACCAGGGAGGCACCTTCGTACCCAATGGCCCCGGCCAGTGGGGTTATGCCGAAGTGAACAGCTTCGGCCCCAGCAATTTCGTGAGCAACCTGCGCTTGAAATTCGAATTCACGGGTGGTGGTGGCAACTTCCTGTACCTCGATGACATCAACATCAACGGCGAACCGCTGACGACCGGTCTGGCCCGGGTGGCCACCGCCGATGGGCTGCTGATGTACCCGAACCCCGCACGCATGGAAACACGCATCCGGCTCGATGATACGTGGCGCGGGCCGGTCACCGTGGTGGTGCTGGATGCCATGGGACGCCGGGTGCTGGACCTGGGCACCACGGACCGATCCTCTGCGGAGATCCGAGTTCCCCTCACGGACCTCAGTGCAGGCTTGCATGTGGTGCAGGTACGGACAGCCGGGCGAACCGCACTGATGCGCCTCCTCGTGGAAGGCGATGGTGGTGGAACAACACGCTGACCCAACGGCCTCAGGCTTCCGATCATAGCATGCTCGCCGCCTGTCACTGAACGGTCATTTCCAAGAACTCATCGACGTTCCACGGCAGTTAGCCCGTACCTTTCTTGGAAATGCACGTGGTCCGTTGCGGACGGCGACGAACTTGGGGCCTGCCAACCGCAGAAAGATGGCTGGAGCGGTATCCATTGCTTCCAACCCAGTGCCCTAACTTGCCACCGTTAGACCTGTAGACAAGAACCATGTACCAGAAATTCGGAACCCGTGTCCTTGGGCTCGCTTTCGCAGCGATGGCCATGACCGCTCAAGCCCAGTTCACCCCGGAACTTCCCTGCGGAACGAATGAGCCGCACCGGTTCATGGGAGACCGTATCCATGACCAGGAGCTGCTGGATGATATCGCCGCTGCCGATGCGGAACTGGAAGCGTTCACGCGGACCTTCGAGGCCGATGCGGAGCGGGGAGGTGGCAGCAATTACATCGTCCCCGTGGTGTTCCATATCATCCATAACAATGGCCCCGAGAACATCGCGGATGAGCAGATCTTCGATGCCATGCGGATCCTCAACGAGGACTTCAACCGCGAGAACCCGGATTGGGACAACGTCAATCCGGCCTTCGTGAATATCGTGGCGGACGTCAACATCGAGTTCCGGCTCGCGCAGAAGGACCCCCAGGGCAACTGCACCAAGGGCATCACGCGCACGGTGTCAACCCTTACGAACGCCGGCGACCAGAGCATGAAGGACCTCATCCAATGGCCACGCAACCGCTACATGAACGTGTGGGTGGCGGCGTCCGCGGACGGTGCCGCCGGTTACACCCTTACTCCGGGCGCGGCAGCCTTCTTCTCCGCTGCGGATGGCATCGTGATGCAGCATACCTACGTGGGCAGCATCAATACGGGCAGCCCAAGCCGTTCAAGGGCGCTCACCCACGAGGTTGGACATTGGCTGAACCTGGCCCACACCTGGGGCAACACCAACGAACCGGGCCTCAGCTCCAACTGCAATACGGACGACAATGTCAGCGACACGCCGAACACCATCGGATGGACGTCCTGCAACATCAATGGCGTCACCTGCGGCTCGCTGGATAACGTGGAGAATTTCATGGAGTACTCATACTGCTCCAAGATGTTCACCGCAGGTCAGTCGAGCCGGATGATCTCGGCGCTGAATTCCAGCACGGCGCAGCGCAGCCAGCTCTGGCAGACCTCCAACCTCACCTTCACCGGAGTGAACGCCACGCCACAGCTGTGCGCAGCTGCATTCACCAGCGATACACGCACCATCTGCGCCGGGAACACCATCACGTTCACCGACGAGAGCTACAATTCCGTTTCCTCGCGAGCCTGGTCCTTCCCCGGTGGCGAACCAGCCTCCGGCACACAGTCCCAGATCGAGGTGACCTACACACAGGCAGGCACCTACCCTGTCTCCCTCACCGTTTCGGATGGAAGCAACTCGCTCACCAGTGAGGTCCAGGGGTACATCACCGTGCTCCCTGACCCCGGTACACCGGGACCCGTACAGGAGGGTTTTGAGCAGTTGGAAAGCCTGCCTTCCCCGGATTGGGCCGTGGTGAACCTCAACAACGACAACACCTTCCAATTGACCAATGCCGCTGCGTTCTCGGGCAGCAAGAGCGTGCGCATCGTCAACACATCGGCCATGACGGGCCGGATCGATGAACTTGTCTCCGGCACCTATGACATGACCGACGCGACCAGCATCGTGATCACGTTCAAGTATGCGTTCGCCCGTCGCAACAACAACAACGACGACCGCCTCCGCCTGCTGGTGTCGAACAATTGCGGCGAAACATGGTCCCTGCGGCGCAACCTCAGGGGAACGGTGGACCTGTTCACCGCGCCGAACACCTCGAGCAACTTCGTGCCCACCGCAGCCCAGTGGAACTCCTCCCAGTCCTCGTCCATCGCCAGCACCTATCACGTGAGCGATTTCCGCTTCAAGTTCGAGTTCGAGAGCAATGGGGGCAACAACGTGTATATCGACGACATCAACCTGAACGGCGTCCCGACCGGCTTGGATGAATTGGTCCTCGGCACCCAGCAGGGGTTCGTCATCGCACCCAACCCTGCCAACGACCGCATCACCGTGCGGCTCGCGCAGGACCGGGCCGTCATGACACGCCTGGAGCTGCTTGATGTAACAGGCCGTTCCATCCACACCGTGCTGAACAGCGCGCTTGCACCAGGGGAGCACCGCATCGAACTGGCGTTGGGCGATCTGGGGTCCGGGGTCTATTTCCTGCGTGCTGAACGCGACGGGGCACAGGAGGTGCAGCGGTTCGTGGTGGAGTGACGCCCCCTGCCGTGACCGGTGTGGGAAGGTTGCGCCTCGGTCGCCCTTCAAGGTGACCATCTCCCGCTACATTGGCTGTCAGGCCCGGCATGCAACAGGTCTCCTCCTGGGGCGCTGGCGGTCCGTGATCAATGCGCTGGACCGAACGGGCCGCCCTGCGCGCACGGAGCCACCATGGACATGTGCGTGGCCAGGCACGGCGACAATGCGGTGATGACAGCATATGGGGGGCGTCGGCAAGCCATGGCCAGAGCGCCATGGAGGCACTGCTGTCAACGATGGGGATGCCAGTGGGTGGTGCCCCGGCAGCGAGAATGCGCCGGCGCTACTTGAACCCGACCAGGATGGCCACACAACCAACGTGTACCATCTGGCCCGCAGGCGCAGGCTTCTCCGGCACCCAGACCACCAGCTTCATTTGCATGGTGTTGGCCACCTTCAGGTCGAAATGGGGCTTGGGCTCGTCGGCGAGGCTCTCGAACACGATCTTGTTGTTGCTGTCAACGAGCTTCCAGTTCACATTGCCCAGGATCTCGTGCACACACACCTTCACGCGGTAATCCTGCCCGCTGAAGAAGGTCAGGTTCACCTCCGCCTCCTCACCCGGAGAAAGCTGGGCGGAATTGAAGGACTCGTTGAACTTGTAGGGGGCCAGGCCGGGCACACAGCGGTTCTTGGCAAAGCTCCTGCACTGCGCATCGGCCGTATCGGGGAGCAACAGGCCACCGAAGGCCAGGGCCGCGAGGATCAAGTGGCGTCGAACGAGCATGGCAGGGTCAATTGATGTAAGCGTTTCGGATCTCGGCGACCTTGTCCCGGATGGCCTTCAGCTGAGCATCCTGGAGGGTTGCCATGGGGGCGTCACCGCCGACCATCGCAACACCGTTCTCCTCGGTGACCGTGGTGGATGCACCGCCCACCTGCACATCCGCATAGAGGTCCTGGATGGCGGCAAGGTCCTTGCGAACGGCATCCAAGGCCGGGTCCTCCACTTCATAGCTGTCCATCAGCGCGATGAGGTCTCCCAGGGATAGCTTCTGCTCCGCGATGCGCTGGCGGAGCTCCTTGGAATCGTTCTTGGCCGATACCTGCGTGGCGATGTAAAGACCCTCCACCCATCCTCCGGCCACCATCAGTGCACTGATGTTCTCACGACCGTTCTCCTTGAGATAGGCATCCACGTTCCAATAGGTCTCGCTGATCACATCCAGCAGGGCATCCCGATCGCCCCTGTTCTTTTCCATCAGCTCCAGGGTGCTGTCGTTGAACGCGGTGAGCACACCGAGGCGTTCGGCCAGCTTCTTGGTGCAGCTGGTGTAGAACATGCTTTCCTGCGTATGGTTGAACACGCTGGCGTAGCTCAGGTCCGCACCATAGACCCCCAGGTTGAGCGCCTGCTTGTTGGCGGCCGTGTAGGTATCCACCTTCTTCACATCGTTCAACAGGCCACCATTGTACACCGCTCCCGCCTTCTGCAGCAGTGCGGCGGTCTCCATGGGTGACGGGATGTTGTAGAAGATGTTCCGAGTGCGGGTGGAGCGGTCAGCCTGCATCGCACTATCGGCGGTGCCGCTCACGTCGATGTCCTCGGCCGGGGGGGCTTCCCCACCGCAGGCGGAAAGGATGAGCGTTACAGCCACGAGGGGCCAGTGGTTCATGCGCATTGGTAGTGACGGTTGGGGTGGAGGGTACCGAGTGTAAAGATGTACGGAGGGGGATCGACCATCAGTGTGCCTCCAACCAGTTTTTCCCCATGTTCATGTCAACAACAAGCGGCACATCCAGCTCCATGGCATGTTCCATACCATGCCGGACCAGTTCTTGTACGGCATCAGCCTCGGCAAGTTTCACATCGAACACGAGTTCGTCGTGCACCTGGAGGAGCAATTTGCTTTCCAGTCCCCGCTTGTTCAGCTCCCGGTGGATGTTCACCATGGCCACCTTGATGATGTCCGCTGCGGAGCCCTGCATGGGGGCATTGATGGCGATGCGCTCGGCCTGCGCCCGCACCGTATTGTTGGCGCTGGTGATGTCCGGCAGGTGGCGGCGGCGGCCCATCAGGGTCTTGATGTAGCCATGGGTGCGGCAGAAGCCGATCATCTCGTCCATGTAATTGCGGACCCCGGGGAACTGCGCGAAGTAGTCGTCAATGATCTGCCTGGCCTCGCCGCGCGGGATGCCCAGGTTCTGTGACAGCCCGAAGGCGCCCTGCCCGTAGGCGATGCCGAAGTTCACGGCCTTGGCCCGGCTTCGCTGTTCGCGCGTCACCGCTGCGATGTCCACGTTGAACACCTTGGCCGCCGTGGCCGCGTGGATGTCCAGCCCGTGGCGGAATGCCTCCTGCATGTTGCGGTCGCCGCTCATATGGGCGATGATGCGCAGCTCGATCTGGCTGTAGTCGGCACTGAGCAACCGGTACTCCTCATTGCGCGGCACGAAGGCCTTGCGGATCTCGCGCCCCTTCTCCGTGCGG
This sequence comes from uncultured Chryseobacterium sp., assembly GCA_964559165.1. Lineage (GTDB taxonomy): Bacteria > Bacteroidota > Bacteroidia > Flavobacteriales_F > PHOS-HE28 > PHOS-HE28. The sequence goes on along the minus strand of CAZLGY010000040.1, from coordinate 189 downwards.
ATGGGGATGTTCTGCAGGTTGGGTTCGTTGCTGGCGAGGCGACCGGTGGCGGCCACCGTTTGCAGGTAGCTGGTATGCACACGGTGGGTCACGGGGTCTGCCGCCTCTGGCAGGGTATCCACATAGGTGCCCTTCAGCTTGCGCAGGCTGCGATAGTCCAGGATGAGGGGGATGGCGGGATGTGCGTTG
>CAZLGY010000039.1:18547-22679 GCA_964559165.1 uncultured Chryseobacterium sp. | reverse complement strand
TTCCGGCCATCCTGTGGCAGCGCAGGCAGCGCCCGGCTGCGGGCTCCGGTCGCGATGAGGATGTTCCTGGCCTCGAGCACCTGTTTGCTGCCGTCGGCACCGGTCACTTCCAGTTTCTTGCCGGGCATCAACCTGCCCGTGCCCATGACCACGTCGATCTTGTTCTTCTTCATCAGGAACTGCACACCCTTGCTCATGCCATCGGCCACACCGCGGCTGCGGGCCACAATGGCCTTCATGTCCGGCTTGCCAGCAGCCACCTCGATGCCATATTCCTTGGCATGGTTGATATACTCGAACACCTGCGCGCTTTTGAGCAGGGCCTTGGTGGGGATGCAACCCCAGTTGAGGCAGATGCCGCCGAGGGCTTCACGTTCAACAACGGCTGTCTTCAGGCCCAGTTGGCTGGCGCGGATGGCGGCCACGTAGCCACCGGGGCCACTGCCGAGGACGATCAGGTCGTAGGTCATTGCGTTGGAGGGCGATTGTTCGGGGGCGAAGGTACGTGCGGACGGCAACTTGCACATCGCCATCGGAGGTGCCCCGGACCGGGCCGGCGTATCATGCGGCTGCCGCACGGATAGGGCCGCTTGCGGATCGGCTGTGAACGGTTCTGCAGGACGAAGGTCCGCGCTGCCTATCTTGGCCAGCATACAACCAGAGCAGGACCCATGGAGAACATCACAACCGGCCAACGCCCCACCTTTCTAACCGTGCTATGTGTCTTGAGTTTCGTTGGAGGACTTTGGGGCGCATGGGATGGCATGAAGAGTGCCTTCACCGACGCTCCATTGGAAGAGGTGGAAGAGGCGCGTACGGCCATTGAAGAGGCCATGACCCAAGTTGACGGTCCCGGCGCTGATGTCGCTGTGAGGATGATGGAAGAAGGTCTTGCCCTTGCGGAACAGGCTGCGACGAACGCTGTGCCGCTCGGATATATTGGCCTCATCTCCAGTGTATTAGGGCTTGTTGGCGTATGGATGATGTGGAACCTGCGCAAGAACGGATTCTACATTTATGTGGTCTCCTCCATTTTGGGCCTCTCCCTGCCATACATATTCATTGGATTCAGCATGGTCGGGTTGTTGGGGCTTGGTTTCGTCGGGTTCATCACGGTCCTCTTCATCGTTCTCTACGCCATCCACCTCAAGTACATGAACTGAGTGCGGATGTTCCGTTCCACGCCGGCGGCCGTGCCACCCGCACAACGGGCTCGCATGGTGGAGGAAGCGCTCCCTGCCCCACCTTTGCGTCATGGCCACGCATTTCCTGCCGGATGAACACGGTAATACCAAGCGCCCGGACCTCATCGCTGCGCTTGGGGTGCTCACCTTCATCAACACCGGTACCTTCCTGCTCATCTATGCTATCGGTGCATTGGGCATGCTGGCCGTCTCGCAGCTGCCCTACGCGGAGTTCCAGGACATGGTGCGTGAAGGTGCATCATGGATGGAGGCAGGCCAATTCGATGCGATGGAGCCTGTTCTGGCCATCCTGCATGAGCAGGGTGCAGCACTGATGGGCCTTTACTGGCTGCGCACCCTCATCCGGCTGATCGGTGCGATCGGGATCTGGCGTGGCCGCAGCACGGGCTTCCACTTGTACGCCGCAGCCCAGCTGGGGGGTATCTTCCTGCCGCACTTGATCCTGCCTTGGGCGCTCCTTGGCATTGGTGGGCCTCTGCTCACGATCGCTGTCACCGCGCTGTACGGCAGCCGTTACAAGCGGCTGGCATAGATATGGTCAGGTGCATGTCACCGCGCAGGGTATGGATGAGCGCCGACCGCTCGTGTGACCTTTGTCGCTCTGTGGCGAGCATTGCGCCCCCTACGTTTGCGGCGTGACCCATGAACGGCCTGCGAACACATCTGCCCGGACTGTTGCTGGCGACAGGCCTTGGTCTTTTGGGCCATTTCGCGAGCGCCTGCACGCCGGGTTGGCTCAACGGCATCCTGCTGGCGCTGCTGCTGGGCATGGTGGTGGGCAATGCGGTGAAACTGCCTGCGCCGGTGCAGCCGGGCATCGGATCCACCGGCAGCAAGCTGTTGGAGTTATCTGTGATCTTCCTGGCCTTCGGCATCGACTACGGCCACATCACGGCCTTGGGCGCAGCTTCGTTCAGCATCATGCTGGTGATGGTGGTGAGCATGGTGCTGATCACCTTCTTTATGGCGCGGCGGGTGCGCTGTCCTGGCAGCACGGGCTGGCTGGTAGGCTTCGGCACGGCCATCTGTGGCAGCAGTGCCATCGCTGCGCTGGCCCCGCGCGTGGCGAAGAACAAGGAGGACGTGGGCATCGCCATGGCCGTGGTGAACCTCTTCGGCAGTGTGGGAATGATCGTGCTTCCTGTATTGCTGGGGCGCTTCACGCTCAGCGAAACGCAGTTGGGGGTCCTCATCGGTGGCACACTGCACAGCGTGGGCAATGTGGTGGGTGCCGGCTATGCGCTCAGCGATGGGGTGGGGGAGGTGGCCACCACCATCAAACTGGCCCGTGTAGCCATGCTCAGCCCGGCGTTGATCCTCTTCAACTACTTGGTTAACCGGGGCGAGATCCGTGGTTGGCGGGCGCACCTGCAGCTGCCCTGGTACCTGTGGGGCTTCATCGGCATCACCGTGCTCACGAGCGTGGCTCCGATGCCTGTCGCGTTGCAGGATGCATTGGATCTGGCGGGCAAGCTTGCGCTCACCATCGCGTTGGCGGCCATCGGGCTGAAGGTGAGCTTCGCCCAGCTTTTCCGCTCGGGTCGCCAGGGGCTGGTGTTCGGGCTGGTGATCTTCGGCGTGCAGTTCATGCTGGTTTGGCTGTTGCTCATGGTGTTGGCCTGACCCGCCCATCGAAGCTGTTCCGCATCTGATCTTCGTCATGGAAGCCTGCCGAGGGATCTCGGACCTTTCCGGGAAACTCCGACATGATGCCCGTTCTTCTCCAGCTCGTTGTAATCCTTCACGGCCTGGGCGTTCCACTGCTGGCCGTTCCACCTGCCCGCCCAGCGGCTGTCGCTACCGTTCAGGTCGTCCTTCACATAGAGGGCCTTGACGATACCGCAATGGGCCGGGTGGCTGCCGAGATCGGCCGCGAACGCACCACCACCATCGAGTACAGTTGCACGTGGAGCGGTGTCCTGGTGCTCCGGTTCGTGGATGCACCAGTGAGCGAGCGGGCCGATGCGGTAACGATGACCCGCCGGTTGCTGGCCCGGGTGGGGATTGAGCAGGGGGTGGAGTTCCTGCACATCAAAATGGAGGCGCAGGGTCCGGGCAAGTGTTGAACGGTTCAGCCCTTGACAGCGATGCCGCTGATCTCCACGTTCACCCCTCTCGGCAGTCCTTTCACTGCATAGGCCTCACGTGCCGGAGGAAGCTCGCCGAGGTAGCCTGCATACACCTCGTTCACGGCCGCGTAAAGGCTCATGTCGCTGAGCAGGATGGTCACCTTTACCAGGTGCGCGTAGCCCAGTCCAGCTGCGGTGAGGAGCTTGCCGACGTTCTCCATCACCTGGCGCGTCTCGGTGGCGATATCGCTGGTATGCAGGTTGCCCGCCTCGTCCAGCGCGATCTGGCCGCTGAGGAACACAAAGCCGCCAGCCGCAATGGCGGGGGTGTAGGGGGCGATGGGCTTCGCGGCGTTGGGAGGGAAGATGGGTTGCTTCATGTGCGCATGTCCCCACGGGCGCATGTGCCCATGGAATGCGAAGATGGTGATCATGGGCACATTGCGGTGGGCTTCGCGCGCTGTTCCCAACATGGGCACAAGGGTGCATGATGGATAGCTTTGCACTATCATGAACGACCGCCCGCTCATCCTTGTCACCAACGACGATGGCATCTTCGCACCCGGCATCCGCACCCTTGCCGAGGAAATGAAGCCCTTTGGGCGCGTGATGGTGGTTGCGCCCGACAAGCCGCAGAGCGCCATGGGGCATGCGATCACCATCCATAGCTTTTTGCGCCTGCAACGCGTGGAACTGATGGACGGCGTGGAGGCATGGAGCTGCAGTGGTACGCCGGTGGATTGTGTGAAGCTGGCCATTTACAAGTTGCTTGGCGGTAACAAACCGGATCTGTTGGTCAGCGGTGTGAACCATGGTGCCAACATCAGCATCAATGTGCTCTACAGCGGCACCATGAGC
>CAZLGY010000039.1:0-18537 GCA_964559165.1 uncultured Chryseobacterium sp. | reverse complement strand
AGCGCTGCTGTGGAAGGTGCGATGGAGGGTATCCCCAGCATTGGGTTCAGCCTGATGGACCATGCCATCGAGGCCGACTTCAGCCAGGTCAGGCCGGTGATCCGAAGTGTTGTCACCAACACCCTGAAGCGCGGAATGGCACAAGGGACCTGCCTGAACGTGAATGTGCCCCGCAATGATGGCACCCCATTGAGGGGGATGCGCGTGTGCCGGCAGGCGAAGGCCAATTGGGAGGATGAGTTCGAGACACGCCTCGATCCGGGCAACAGGGAATATTATTGGTTGCGCGGTGAATTCAAAAGTGAGGACCACGGGCATGATACCGATGTGTACGCCGTGAATAACAGGTATGTCAGCATCGTACCCACCCAGTTCGACCTGACCGCGCATCACGCCATGGCCGAACTGAACACCTGGGACCATGCGCTGGGATAGTGTGGGCTTCGGTTTGCTGTCCGGGCTGTTCGCTCCGCTGCTCGGGTTCTTTGGTTATGCAGCGATGTACGTGGGCGCCATTCGTCCGCACGTTGACCTTCCTTTCTTCATCCATGACCTGTTCCTGGGCACACGCGAGTTCCAGGCACCGGTGCTGACGCTCTCATTGTTCGCCGATCTTGCCCTGTTCTTCGTGTTTGACAGATGGGGGCTTTACAAGGCCATGCGCGGAGTGATCTCAGCAACGTTCCTTTATGCCATCGTGATCGTCCTGTTGCTGTATGTGTTCTGAGCCATGGGGAAGCGCATCTACATGATCGCTGGTGAAGCGAGTGGCGACCTGCACGGGGGGAACCTGGTGCGCGAGCTCATGAAGATGAGCAGTGAGAGGCGGTTGGTGAGCAGCGGGTCCGCCTCCGCTGTACCCGGCGCTGCAGGGGCCGGCCCGGCGCCCGTTACCCCGAACGCGCCACTCCATATCCGTGCGTGGGGGGGGGATCGCATGGCCGCTGCCGGTGCCGAGGTGGTGAAACACTACCGTGACCTGGCCTTCATGGGCTTCACCCAGGTGGTGATGAACCTGAGGACCATCCTCCGCAACATCGACCTGTGCAAGCAGGATATCGCTGGGTACAAGCCCGATCTGCTCGTGTTGATCGACTATCCGGGGTTCAACCTGCGCATCGCTGAATGGGCCCACGAGCAGGGTATTCCCGTGCACTATTACATCAGCCCACAGGTTTGGGCATGGAAGAAGGGCCGCGTGCACACCATCAAGCGCGTGGTGGACCGGATGTATGTCATACTGCCGTTCGAGCGGGACTGGTATGCGCGATACGACCTGCCTGTGGAGTTCGTGGGGCATCCACTGTTGGACGCGATCGAGCAGGAGGGCTACGCCCAGCCTGCACCGTTGCCTATATCCGACGGGCGCCCGGTGGTGGCTTTGCTACCCGGCAGCCGGCGGCAGGAGTTGGCCCGCATGTTGCCGCTGATGGTATCGGTAAGCAGGCGCTTCCCGCAGGTTCATTTCGTGATGGCCGCTGCGCCATCATTGCCCGAGGAGATCTATACGATGGCCATTGGCGATGCGCCGATCACCTTGGTGCAGGGGCGCACCTACGACCTGCTCCGACATGCCCGTGCCGCGCTGGTCACCAGCGGCACCGCCACCCTGGAGACGGCGCTCTTCGGCGTTCCCGAGGTGGTCTGTTACAAGAGCGGCGCGCTTAACGTGTGGATCGCTCGGCGGTTGGTGGATATCAAGTATATCAGCCTGGTGAACCTGATCATGGACCGTGAGGTGGTGCGCGAACTGATCCAAGGCGACCTTACCACGGACAGTCTCAGTGCAGAGTTGGAGCGGTTGTTGGCCGAGGGCCCTTACCGCACCCGCATGCTGGCCGACCTTGCTGATCTACGTGACCGTTTGGGTGGTCCAGGAGCATCTGCAAAGGTGGCATCGATGGTGTGGAAAAGTCTGTGAGCTGTGCCCGGAACGGGTCTTGTCGGTCGGGTACTTTTGGTCGTTGACCAATGAAGACCAGGTTCAAGTTCACCCTGTTGATGGCCTGTCTGCCGATGCTGATGCCGGCGCAGGAGGCGGGTTTGGACCGCGTGATGCAGATCGGTTTATATCGTGACCGTGCGGTCAAACAGGTGCTGGTCATGAGCGGACAGGCTAATGCTGTTCTTTACGCAGATGGCCAGAAGCGGGGAGAGATAGGTGACGCCGACGGTATAAGGGTGTCTGTTGTGAACGGACTAATTGAGGCACGTTCACTTGGGTTGTCTGTTTCAGGGGTCAAGTACCTTGAGGTCCGCCCCTCCCTGGTGATGGGTAGGCTCCGCGTCCGCATACCACTAACGGACCTGCCTGAGCGTAGTTACCAAGGAACACTTTGCTTCTCACCTGCAAATGGTGTCCTTCTCACGGTTAATAAGGTACCGTTGGAATCATATACGGCCGGAGTGGTTCAAGCAGAGGCTGGCAGGGCGCACCATCAGGAATATTACAAGCTTCAATCCGTCAGCTGTCGCACCTATGCACTCACGAACCAGCGAAAGCACCTGGTGGATGGGTTTGAGTTATGCGACGGTGTCCATTGTCAGGTATATCATGGAAGGTGCCAAAGTGATAGCATCCAAAAGGCGGTTGAGGCAACCCGCAGCCTGGTGCTGGTCGATCAGGATATCAACATCATTCATGCCACATTCCACAGCAATTGCGGCGGCGAAACCGTGAACGCGGAGGATCTCTGGAGTAAAAGCGAGCCATATCTCCGCGCCACCCGCGACACCTTCTGCCTTGGCGCACCGCATGCCACGTGGAAAAAAACACTGTCGCGTGCTGAATGGCTGGGATACCTGAAGCGTCGCCATGGACTTGATGCAACGGATACGATGCGCCTTAACGCGGTGCTGGATTATGTCCCCCAGTGCCGGGACCTGTATCTGGGTAACACAACGCCAGGTATCCCTCTGAAGCATGTCCGCGAGGACTTGAAGCTCCGCTCCACGTACTTCAGTGTGCGCAGCGAGGGCGATAAGGTGGAGCTTGCAGGGCGGGGTTTCGGGCACGGTGTTGGCCTTTGCCAGGAAGGGGCAATGCGGATGGCGAAGGCGGGACGCAGCTATATGGACATACTGCATCACTATTACACCGACGTGCATCTGGTCGAGTTGTCCACGCTCGATTTCTTCAAGGAAGAACGTGCCGTACCTCCTCTTGCACCGTCCAAGGTGCAGTAGGGTTGCGTGCTTGACACCCAATACGGACAAGGTTCCTGTGTGCATCGCCTCAGCGGGGTCCTGTCCATGCGTCGCTGGAGGGAGGCGTGGATCCGTTGGGGTGGATCCCACCATGCTGGTATGTCAGTGGTGCTGGCCAGGAGTGTCGGCCTACCTTCGCCGCCATGCCCCAAGCGCGTATAACAGTCAACGACACGCAAGACCGGATCCGCAACGGTCATCCCTGGATCTTCGGCACCCAGCTGCTGCGTGAGGAGGGGAGTTACGAACCTGGTGACGTGGTGCAGGTGGTGGATGCCCGGAGGCGCCCTTTGGGACAGGGCTATATCAACCCGCTCTCCATGATCCGGGTGCGGTTGCTCAGCAGCGACCCTGATGCACGTATCAACGGGTCATTCATCGAACAACGCATCGCGGAGGCATGGGCATATCGCCAGCGCATGGGATATACCGGTAGCTGTCGCGTGGTGTTCGGTGAGGCGGATCGTCTGCCGGGCCTTGTGGTGGACCGCTTCCATGACGTTGACGGAAGTGGGCAGGTGGTGCTTTCTGTCCAGTTACTTACCCTGGGAATGGAGCGATGGCGGATGGTCGTTCTGAAGGCGTTGCAGTCCTTGCTTCAACCATCCGGGATCTACTTGCGGAATGATGTGTCCATCCGCGAGAAGGAGGGCCTGCCATTGGAGAAGGGCTTTGCAGATCGCTCCTGCCGTACCGATCTGGTCATTGATGAGAACGGGCTCAAGCTCAATGTGGATGTCGCGGGAGGGCAGAAGACAGGTCACTTCCTGGACCAGGTGCAGAACCACGCCGCCATGGAAGGCATCAGCAAGGGAATGCGTGTCCTCGATTGCTTCACTCATACGGGTGGATTTGCGCTTCATGCTGCCCATTATGGTGCAGCGGAGGTCGAGGGGCTTGACATCAGCACGGAAGCCGTGTCCATGGCCACCCGTAATGCGGCGTTGAACGATCTTGCCAATTGCAGGTTCAGGGCGGCGAACGTGTTCGATCATCTGACCGAAGCCAGCCGAAGCGGTAAGGTGTGGGATGTGGTGGTGCTGGATCCGCCCGCGTTCGCCAAGAGCAAGGGGGCGGTGGAGAACGCCTACCGCGGATACAAGGAGATCAACCTGCGCGCGTTCAAGTGTATTCCCCCGGGAGGGTTCCTGGTGACCTGCAGTTGTTCTCAGCACATGACCCCGGAGCTGTTTCGCCGGATGGTACGTGAGGCCGCCCTTGACGCGGGTCGAAGTGTCCGCGAGATACGCTATGGCACACAGCCACCCGACCACCCCATCCTATGGGGAGTGCCCGAAACGCATTACTTGAAGAGCCTCTTCCTGCAAGTGTTGTGAGCGTTCGGCAGCCTCTTCAGCGCTGCTTGTCCCTTGTTCGGCCCCTTGGTCGCCAGAATGCAGCGCCAAGGGCCTCCCCAATGGTCAATCTCATCAGCTCGATGCATCTTTACATGCAGCGTCGTGCGTTTGCGACGCACCGGCCAGACCCATACTATGATGGAGGAGGAGCGGATCCGAGGTCCATGGGAGGAGGTTCGCAAGGCTCCGCTGCTGCGCGTGGGAGTGGGCTTCGTACTTGGCATCTCGGTGGCGCGTTGCGTTCCCGTGGATGCCGCGGTCGTTCTGCCGCTCTGGATGGTGACAACGCTTGTGACATGCGTTGCCCTGCTCCCGCAGCGAATACGTTGGGTCCATGGGTGGGCGTTCTGGCGCCATCGTGTCACGCTTCTGGTTTGTTGGTCCCTTATCACCGGCGTGGCTCGCCAATCGTTGGAGCGATCGTCCTCCGATCCGCGGCATCTGGTGCACGATGTCCAGCGTGATGGGATATGGCTCCTGGAGATTGTCCACCTGAACGGGTCATCCGATCGGGTGCTGCGGGCGGACGCCTCTGTATTGGCGCGCAAGATCGGCGAGGACTGGACCGTTCGGACCGGTGCGGTGATGCTCACCCTCATGCGACGTGAGGGGGATACCGGGTTGCGTTCCGGAGACGTGGTGGTTGTGGATGGGATGGTGGAGGACATTGTGCGCGCTGCGGATCCGGGTGGATTCGATCGTATCGGCTGGGCGGCCTCAAAAGGCATCCACCAGGAGTTGTTCGTCGTTCCGGAGAATTGGCGCGTAGTCGCACATAATGAACGGTGGACCGACCTGTTCACGGTGGCACGTGAACGCGTGGGGGAATGGCTGTTGGCGAGTCGGTTGGATGAAACTGAGCGTGCGCTGGTGAAGGCGTTGGTGCTGGGTCAGCGGGATGAACTTGATAAGACCGTCGACCAGGCCTTCGTTCGGAGCGGTACCGTGCACGTATTGGCCGTGTCTGGCATGCATGTGGGATTGATCTATGTGCTCCTCGGCCGCCTTTTTTCCCTGCTCGGTCAGGGCCGCGCCGCCCTCCTTGTCCGTTCCGCACTATTGCTGGCATGCCTGTGGTCCTATGCGGGGATCACCGGTGGCAGCCCCAGTGTGCTTCGTGCTACCGCCATGTTCTCCTTGTTCGTGCTGGCTGAGTCGCTCGGGCGCCGACAGAGTTCTTTGAACAGTCTTGTCGCCGCTGCCATCCTGTTGTTGGCTTGGGATCCGGGCATGCTGATGCAGGCCAGCTTCCAGCTCTCGTTCCTCGCGGTGCTGGGCATTCTGCTGTTAATGCGTCCGATACGCGCACTCTGGCAGCCGAAGTCCTGGCTGCCCGATCAGATCTGGTCGCTTGTGGCCGTCTCCATCGCGGCCCAGGTCTTCACCACACCGGTTTCCCTGCTCCTGTTCAAGGCCTTTCCGCTCTGGTTCCTGCCTGCCAATGTGGTGGTGGTCACCGCCATGTCGTTCGCGATCTATGTGGCGATCGGTTTCGTGTTGTTCCATTGGGTGCCCTATCTATCATCCCTTCTTGTGCTTGTACTATCGTGGCTGTTGCACATCGCCACGCTCGCAGCGACCTACATCGCAAGCCTGCCGGCCGCCTATCCGGCTATCCGAATGGATGTGGCCACCGCGCTTCTCCTTTATGCGTTGACATTCTCCATGGCCGTTTGGCTGGTCTGGCGCTGGCGGTCGGCGCGTGCGGTCTCCGTTGTGCTGATCGCCGCCATCCTCGTGTCGTGGGCGCTCACGGCCCGCAGATCTCAGGCACGCGTGCAACTGGTGATCTACGATGATCGTGATCATTTGCTCCTCGGGCTCGTCCACGGTCGCAACCTGCTCACGTTCGCTCCTGCTGGTGGGTTGGATGTGCTTCGATCCAAGGTGGAACGACATGCCCGGTACGCTGGGCTGCGCTCCATCCGGATGTTGCCGCTCGACAGCCTATCCCGTTCGCAGACCACCTGCACCGGCGCATGGTGTTGGGCGGTGGGCGGCATCGCTGGTCCGCCAGGTACAACGCGGCTCCTCAGCGGGCGTGTGGATGGCTCTTCGTCCGTGGGCCTCCCGGCTGATGTGCTGGTTTTTCATGACGTGACGCGCCTGGACACCGTTGCATTACGTCCGCTTGCCAACGTCGCGGGGCAGGTGGTCCTTGCCGGTGAGATGCGTTGGCGGCAGCGCTCCGATCTGCGCCAATGGGCTGCTGCGCATGGCATGGAGTTCCACGAGGTCCGTGTACATGGTGCGTTCACGCGTTGAGCAGGCCCACTGCTGATCCGAACGCCTTCACCACAGCGCTAGGTGTGTCCATGCGATGCGCTGTTGCGATGGATGGATACCGGTGCAACGGGTGTGCCGGTGATCTTGTACAGCCGAGGCGTAGCTTGCGCCAATGATCGTTGAACGCACCCGGTGGCATCCCATCCGGGATGTACGTGTGGCATCCTTGGCGGAGGATGGACTTCTGCGTGTGATGCTGAAGAACCACCCGATAGTGCTGGTACGTCATTCAGGATCGCTGTACGCCTTTGCCGACCGGTGTCCGCACCAGGGCAAGCCGCTCAATGGAGGGTGGGTGGACGAGGGTCACCTGGTATGCCCTTATCACCGGTTCCACTTCAAGCTTGACAACGGCCACGCCCGGCACGGTGTATGCAGCCATGCCACGGTCTACGAGGTGAAGTCCACCGCCGATGGTTGCGCCATCGGTATCCCCTACACCACGTTCCGTATTTTCGGTTTCGACCTCTGGTAGTTCAGAGGCTGTTCGGGAGCGTTCCGTTGAACTTGTCGATGAGCATCCGTGGGACCAGATCATCCGACGTGCCGCTTGGGGCGTGGAGGTTGAAAGGTCAGGGACCAGTGCTCATCCCACTGCGGGGATCCCCAACAGGGGGTTAGAACAATGATCCACCGTCCTTCGGGGCCACCGGTTGCCAGGCGGCAGCGGAATTGGGCGACGCGTGTTTTCCGGTCAAGGGACGCACGGGCCAGGCCTCGAGATCCGCTTCCGGATACGGCTCGAACACAGGTGCCAGTGCGTGCGGGTCGCTGTTGGGGTCCAGCCACAGCGCATCCAGCGTTCTGGGTACGATCACAGGCATTCGAGGCCCCTCACTGCCCGGCCGGTTGTGTATGGTCGCGAGCAAGGGGTTCGCCATGGTGGTGACGATACTTACCGTGTGCAGTTCGGCACCGCTGTACGGATCGGTCCAATGGCCATGGATGCCCCCCAGGGCCAGGGGTTCATCGTTGCGTGACCTGATCAGGTAGGGCGTAGTAACGCGCCCTTGGTGCTGATGATCGAAGAAGGCGTCCACAAGCACCAGGCACCGATGGCGTGCAGCAGCCCGGAATGCGGGCTTCTCGAAGAGCGTTTCACAGCGGGCGTTCAGGGTGCGTGGGCCCCATTGTGCAGCTTCCACCGGATCCTTCACCCAAGGCGGAATGAGCCCCCAGCGCAGCAGTTGGATTTGACGGATGCCCTGGCGCACGTAGCAGGGCAGCATCGGATGCTTGAAACCGACCACATGGAACATGGGCGGTTGGGTGGCTGCGATACCATTCAACTGCACCTCCAGTTGTTCCACTTCCGCCTCCGTTGCACCTGCACGCCTTGCATACTTCACAGCACGCTTGGTCAGGTAGGCCACGGTGTAGCACATGGTTTCAGAGCGCGCTCAAGGGGAAGGTCTCCTTCAAGCGGATGCCCTTTTCCGTGCGTTCCACGGTGCAGCATTGGTTCACAGCATCGTGTTCGAAGAAGAGGACATGGTCTTTGTCGGCGGCCAGTTCCAATACGTTCCCCTTTTCCTGCAGGGTAAGCAGGGGTCGGGTGTCGTAGCCCATCACCCATGCCAGCGGGATGTGGTGTACGCTCGGTAGAAGGTCGGCCATATACAGCAGGGTTCTGCCTTTGTACTGGATGTACGGGACCATCATCGCATCGGTGTGGCCGTTCACCAGCAGCACATCGAACCGGGGGAAGACCTCCTTGAGGTAGAGGTTCTCCTCAGCATTGCGTCTGCCTGCCTCAACGAACTTCAGTTGTCCGCTCTCCTGGATGGGCACGATGTTCTCCTTGAGGAAGCTGGCCTTCTCCCGAGGGTTGGGGTGGGTGGCCCAGCGCCAGTGGTGTTCGTTGCTCCAGTAGGTGGCGTTCCGGAAGGCTGGAACGAAGCCATCGCCCTGCCGAAGGATGCTGCCGCCGCAATGGTCGAAGTGCAGGTGCGTCATGAAGACGTCGGTGATGTCGTCGCGGGAAAAGCCTGCCTTCTTGAGCGAGCTGTCCAGGGTGTCGTCGCCATGTGGCTCGTAATGGCTGAAGAACTTGGCGTCCTGCTTGTTGCCCAAGCCATTGTCAATGAGGATGCAGCGATCGCCGTCCTCCACCAGCAGGCAGCGCATGGCCCAGGTGCAGAGATTGTGCTCGTCGGGGGGGAGCGTTTTGCTCCAGAGCGTGCGTGGCACCACGCCGAACATGGCGCCGCCGTCGAGCTTGAAGAAGCCGGTCTCTATGACATGTAACTGCATGCCGCCAAGTTCGGCAACCTCAGGCGATATCGCAGCCGATCAACATGTTGCCAATGCTCACACCGGGCCGTTGATCCATTGCTGTGCGACGTTGGGAAATGCTGCAACGTGGTGCGGAGATTTGTGGGAACGGCCCTTTCACGGCCGCACGTGAACATGAGCGCGCAGCGTGTCCATTTCATCGCCATTGGCGGCAGTGCCATGCATAACCTGGCCATTGCCTTGCAGCAGAAGGGCTTTGATGTAAGCGGAAGCGATGACGAGATCTTTGAGCCGAGCCGGAGCCGGTTGGACCGGTTGGGCCTGCTGCCCGACAAGTTGGGCTGGGACCCGCTGCGCATACACGCCGGACTCGACGCAGTGATCCTGGGCATGCACGCCCGCGCCGACAACCCCGAGTTGAAGCGTGCGCAGGAGCTGGGGGTTCCCGTGTTCAGCTACCCGTCCTATTTCCACGAGCAGACGCGTGACAAGACCCGTGTGGTCATCGGTGGGAGCCATGGCAAGACCACCATCACCAGCATGGTCGTGCATGTACTGCGGCATTGCGGTGTGGAGTTCGACTACCTCGTGGGCGCGCAGCTCGAAGGGTTCGACTGTATGGTGAAGCTGAGCGAGCGGAGCAGGGTGGCCATCATCGAGGGCGATGAATACCTGGCCTCACCGCTGCAACCGGTGCCCAAGTTCCACCTCTATCATCCCCATATCGCGCTGATCTCCGGTGTGGCCTGGGACCATGTCAACGTCTTCCGGACCTTCTCTGATTATGTGGACCAGTTCCGGCGCTTCATCGCCTTGGTAGAGCCGGGCGGCAGTCTGGTGCATTGCGTGGAGGATGCGGAGGTGCTGGCACTTGCCCAGGAGCCGACCGTTGAGGCGCACAAGGTGCCCTATGGAGTTCCACCGCATCGCATCATGGACGGTGTCACCCATCTCCTGACCGCTTCTGGCGAAGTGCCACTGCAGGTCTTCGGACGCCACAACCTCATGAACCTGGAAGGTGCCCGCCATGTGTGCCACCAATTGGGTATCGGCGATGCTGACTTCTACCAGGCGATCCGCACGTTCAATGGCGCTGCGAAGCGTTTGGAAAAGGTGGCCGAGGCACCCGGCCGGGTGGTGTACAAGGATTTCGCGCACTCTCCAAGCAAGTTGAAAGCCACGGTGGAAGCGGTGCGCGAACAGTTCCCCGACAGGCGGTTGGTGGCCTGCATGGAATTGCACACGTACAGCAGCCTGAGCGAAGGGTTCCTGGACCAGTACGCGGGCTGCATCGCGGAAGCCGATTCCGCCATTGTGTTCTACGACCCGCATGCGGTGCAGCTCAAGCGGCTGCCACCGATCCCTCCCGAGCGCATCAGGGCTGCATTCGGCCGGGACGACCTGCAGGTGATCACGGATCCAATGCAGGTGATCGGCGCGGTGCGCGCCGGGACCGCTCCCAAGGCGGTATTGCTGATGATGAGCAGTGGCAATTTCGGGGGGCTCGACCTGCAGGTGTTGAGCGAAGCCTTCCTGGCCTGATCAGCGACGGACGTAGCGGCGCATCACCTTGTGGTGAAGCAGGCCGATGACGAAGGTTTGCGCCGCCCCCACGGCCAGCAGTGCGAAAAAGGTGATGGTGGCGTAGTTGAACGGCGTGAAGAACCGCTCCATGCGTTCGCGTACCACCGCTTCGGGCTGCCCTTCGACCACTGCCATCGCCACGCGCTCATCTATGCGCTGTTGGAACAACCCTGATTCGACCTGTGTATAGTGGAACCACAGGAAGCCGAGCATTACCAAGGCATACAAAGCAGCCTGCCTGAACCCTTCCCGCAGGAGGTCAGGGAACCCGCTCCGTGGTTCTTCTCTCAGAAGACGTGCATCCGCGAAGTACACCACCGTTACGATCGCCAGGAAGTGCACCAGCATGAAGTCGGTGCCATCCGCTGGTCGCCCCATGGCGAAAAGCGCCAGGCGCAGGGCCATGATGGCTGCAGCAGCAAGGAGGGTCAGGAGCATTGGTCGTGGGCGTGGTCGGCGGTCGGAAGATAGCAGGTGGCGGCAGGCGGACCGCAGTTCGTGGATGGAGGACTGGGCTTGGGAGCGGGAGGTCTGTCGCTGGCGGCTGATAATTGACCGGGGATTTATGGAGCGCCCAAGGCAGGATCATCACACTCGCTTGTTCGACCTTCCTGCTTCACATTCAACCGCCCCATGGTTGCCTTGGTAGCTGACCATATCGGCAAGTGGACGGCCCACCTCCCCGGATCCGTGAACCCTCCCATGGTCGTCAAGCCGTTGTGCCGGGTGGTCCTGGAAAGCGCCTGGCCACGCACAGACCGAACATGATCTGACGGTGCGAACAACTCGCGGCAATGAGCTGCATCATCCGGCTGCCCGACTGCCAGCGCGCGACCGATAACTCGTGGCCATCCAACTACCCGTTCATCGACACCAGGAACTCCTCGTTGCTCTTCGTTCCCTCCATGTGCTTCTTCACGAAATCCATCGCCTCCACGCTGTTCATGTCCGCCAGGTGTTTTCGCAGGATCCAGGTGCGTTGCAGCACTTCCTTGCCGTGCAGGAGATCATCGCGGCGGGTGCCGGAGCTGAGGATGTCTATCGCAGGGAACACACGGCGGTTGCTGATCTTGCGGTCGAGCTGCAGTTCCATGTTGCCGGTGCCCTTGAACTCCTCGAAGATGACCTCGTCCATCTTGCTTCCGGTTTCCACGAGTGCAGTGGCGATGATGGTGAGCGAGCCACCGTTCTCGATCTTCCGTGCCGCACCGAAGAAGCGCTTGGGTTTCTGCAGGGCGTTGGCGTCCACACCACCACTGAGGATCTTGCCACTGGCGGGTTGCACGGTGTTGTAGGCACGTGCCAGCCGGGTGATGGAATCCAGCAGGATCACCACATCGTGACCGCATTCAGTCAGGCATTTGGCCTTCTCCAGCACCATGCTGGCGACCTGCACGTGGCGTGAGGCAGGCTCATCGAAGGTGCTGCTGACCACTTCGGCGCGCACGCTGCGGGCCATGTCGGTCACCTCCTCGGGGCGCTCATCGATGAGCAGCACGATCAAGTAGACTTCAGGATGGTTCGCGGCGATGGCATTGGCCACCTCCTTCAACAGCACGGTCTTGCCAGTCTTGGGCTGGGCCACGGTGAGGCCGCGCTGGCCCTTGCCGATGGGCGCGAAGAGGTCCAGGATGCGTGTGCTCAGGCTCTGTTCCTTCCCGGTAAGGTTGAACTTCTCATCGGGGAAGAGCGGTGTCAGGAACTTGAACGGTACACGGTCACGCACCCAGTCCGGATCACGGCCATTGATGCGGTCGATCTTCACCAGGGGGAAGAACTTGTCCCCTTCGCGGGGCGGCCGAACGAAACCCTGTACGGTATCGCCCACCTTCAGACCGTACTGCTTGATCTGCTGCTGGGTCACATAGACGTCATCCGGCGAGGCCAGGTAGTTGTAGTCGCTGCTGCGCAGGAACCCATAGCCCTCGGGCATCACCTCCAGCACCCCCTCCGCCTCTACAAAGGCATCGAAGTTGAACACTTCACGCTGGGGGCGTTCCTGTTGTCGGTCCGGACGGTTCCCCTCGTTCCCGTGTCGTTGATCACCGCGCTGCTGGTCGTTGCGCTGTTGGTCCTGTCGGTGCTGATCACGTCGCTGGTCGTTCGGGCGCTCCCCACGCTCTCCGCCCTCACGGTCCATGCGCTCGCGGCGATCGTTGCGTTGTTGGTCGCGTTCCTGGCGCTGGCTGCTGCGGTCGTTGCGATGCTCGTGGCGTTCATCGCGTTGCTCCCGTTCCGTACGTCCTTCTTGGGCGCGCGGGTCCAAGCGTTCGCGACGCTCGTGCCGTTCGCGGCGGTCACGGTCATCACCGGGACGTCCTGCGCCTGGTGCAACCACCGGGTCGTTTATGGCTGGCGCAGGTACGGAGGTTTCGTCCTCATCCTCATCGTCCCCTTCCTCATCATCATCCTCGCCATCATCCAGACCGTCCTCCTCTTCGTCGTCCTCCTGCAGCACCGGTTCGGGATCCTGTGCCAAGGGTGTTTCATCAGCCACGGCCAATGCGGCGATCGATTCGTCCTCCACAAAGGCTGGGCCGATGGTCTTGGTGCGATCGGCCTTGCGATCCTGTTCGTCAAGGATCCTGTTGATAAGGTCCTGCTTCTTGAGGGTATCGGCCTTCTTCAGGTCAAGCGCCTTGGCGACCTCTTTCAGCTCGGTGAGCTTCATCGCTGCGAGCTGTGCCGCGTCAAACTTGGACATGGTGTGATGCTTGGGTGTTCCTTTCAGGGAACAGGTCAGGCTTCAAGGCCTGGTGGAACGTGTTCGGTCGGAGGATCGGATGCCATGCCACCGCGCTGGACCATGGTCCGGGGTGCATAGGTCAATACGGGTAACGGTGCAATGTTACGACCTCTTTGTGAACCTGCACCACGGGTTGCCTTATTTTTTGGTGGGGCAACCCATGGATGGTGGCCTACATTCGCGCCGTGTAGTCATGTTACAGCGCAAGCAAACCCTCTTTCTCTTGTTGGCCGCCTTGTTGTTGCTGGCCACGTGGCTTTTCCCCATTGCCTCCTATGAGCGGGCCGGAAGTTCTTTCCAGCTGCGGAGCACCGGGCTTTTCACGGCAGAAGGTGTCCCGGTGAGCGATGTGGAATTGAAGGTGCCTTTCCACCTTGTACTATCCGTCCTCGCGGTGGGCATGGTCGTGGCCATCTTCCTGTACGGCAACCGCCACAGGCAAATGCGCTTCATCCGCGGCAGCTACCTGATACTGCTGGCCGTGATCGCATTCCAGTTCATCGTGGATCGCTCTGTGACCAGCTACCTGGCGCAAGGTGGGATGGTGGAGACCAGGTATGGGCTCACCTTCATACTACCCATCGTGGCATTGGTGCTGGCATTCCTTGCGGAGCGCGCTGTGAAGGCCGATGAGGCTTTGGTCCGCAGCATGGACCGCCTGCGCTGATCACCGTTTTGCTGCCGCCTCCTTGAAAGCCGCGATGGCTTTGCGGGTGAAGTCGCTCAATACCAGGCGGCCGCTGATCTTCGCCCGGTCGATCAGGAGCTGGCCCCAATCCTCGGTGCCTTTCCATAGCACGCGCTTGATGTCGGACATGGCCTCGGGGCTGTAGGTGGCCAGTTCGCGGGCATGGGCTTCCACGCGGATATCCATGGCTTCCGCGGTCTCGAACACTTCCGCGTAGATGCCGTGTTGCTCAGCCCACTGGGCACTGCGCTTGGTCGCTGGTGTGGCGCTCAGCAGACCGAAGTGCCCGGTACCCACCTTGCGCTCGACGGCCGGGCCCACCACGAATGGACCGATGCCAACGGCCAGTTCGCTCAGCCGGATGGTGGCGGTTGAGGTGGCATAGGCGATGTCCACCGCGCACGCGATGCCCACGCCGCCGCCAACACAATGGCTATGGATGCGTCCGATCACGAATACCGGAACGGTGCGGATGGCGTTGATCACATGGGCGAAGCCACTGAAGAACTCCAGGCCCCGCGCATCGTCCCCAATGGCCACCAGCTCATCGAAACTGGCCCCCGCGCAGAAGGCCTTGTCGCCATCGCTCCGTAGCACGATCACGCGCACCGACGGATCGTGGCCGCAGGTGTGGATGGCATCCGCCATTCCCTGCAGGATGTGGCCGGGCAGGCTGTTGCTCTTGGGGTGGTGGAAGGTGACGGTGGCGATACCACCGTCCACTGTGTGCTTCACATAGCCGTCGCTCATGATGGGCACAAAGATCGAGCGTAGGGGCGGAACGGTACAAACATCCGTGATGTTCGCAGGTTCTGGTCCGCGATCGTGCGGCGTATCTGCACGCGCAACCACCTGTTCATAACGTCGCCCGCCATCGCTTGATCGGTGGACTGGTACCCGGTAGTTTCGCAGTCCATGGCGCGCACGCTGAAAGTGGTGGAGCTATTTGCCGGCGTTGGAGGCTTTCGCATCGGTTTGGAGCGCGCATCCGAGGCGTACCGGATAGTTTGGAGCAACCAATGGGAGCCGGGAGTGAAACGCCAGGCAGCTTCCGACATCTACGTGGCGCGCTTCGGCGGTGACCATCATTCGAACGTGGACATTGCGCAGGTGGCGGCCGAGGACGTCCCCAAGCACGATCTACTGGTGGGCGGGTTCCCTTGCCAGGACTATTCGGTGGCCCGCACCCTGAAGCAGTCCGAAGGCCTCGTCGGCAGGAAGGGCGTCCTCTGGTGGGAGATCCACCGCATCCTGAAGTACCGCAAGCCCGCACTTGTATTACTGGAGAACGTGGACCGCTTGTTGAAGTCGCCGGCGGATCAGCGTGGGCGCGATTTCGCAGTGATGCTCGCGTCGTTGTCCGACCTCGGATATGCGGTGGAATGGCGGGTGATAAACGCCGCGGATTACGGTATGCCCCAGCGCCGCCGCCGTGTATTCATCCTGGCGTACCACCGCGGCTCGCCGATGGGAAGGAAGGTGGGTGCGGGAAAGGATGTGAACGGTCACTTGTGTCAACATGGCATGCTGGCAGAAGCATTCCCGGCACGTTCGGACGGCGCGTTCGAGCGGTTCGAGCTGGAAGGCGATCTGTCCGATATCACGCGGAAGTTCAACCACGGGAAGGAACGTTCGCGATCGCCCTTTGCCAGTGCTGGTGTGATGGTCGATCGAGTCGTTCATACCATGGAGGTCAAGCCCGCTTATGATGGCCCGTTCGTAACCCTCGGTGATGTTCTGGTACCCAACGCGCAGGTTCCCGGTGAGTTCTTTGTGCCGAAGGCTCAGGAGCGGGCTTGGCGCTACCTGAAGGGCGGTAAAAGCGAGGTTCGGACCAGTAGCGACAAGGCCTTCAGTTACACCTACAGCGAGGGTGCGATGGCTTTCCCCGACCCTTTGGATAAGCCTGCGCGCACCATTGTCACCGGCGAAGGAGGGTCGAGTCCCTCACGCTTCAAGCATGTGGTGCGTGTGGAGGGCAGGCTGCGCCGTCTGACCCCTGTTGAACTGGAGCGGATCAATATGTTCCCCGATGATCATACCTCCGGGGCAAGCGATGCGCGTCGTGCCTTCTTCATGGGGAATGCATTGGTGACCGGCATCGTTGAGCGCATCGGTCGTCAGTTGATGACGCGCTTGGGCTGATCATCAGGTCTTGTACATGGCAAGGATCAGCAAGCACCCCATCACTTGTTCCGCTGGGCGAGGCCATCCCATGATCATGGGATGTGCCGGAGCCTGTTGCGGGGCCATCTTTGCCAGTTAGATGACACCTGCAGACCGATCACCGCAACCGCTTGTCCACTTGGGCGAGGGTGCCAGGGCCGTGGTGGCCGACATCGTGCTGCCCATGGACAGTGCCGATCAGCAACTCGTGCTGAGGCTCATGGAGCTCGGTTTCGTGCCTGGCGAACTGGTTCGGGTGCTGCGCAGGTCCGGCGGTGCCGGAGGACCCATGGCCGTGCGGGTGGGGCATAGCACCTTCGCCCTGCGTCCCCATGAGGCAACGTTCATCCTCGTGCGACCCGAACCCTCATGAACACATCGTCCGGGCCTCATCGAATTGCCCTGTTGGGCAACCCCAATAGCGGTAAGACCGCCTTGTTCAACCTGCTTACAGGGAGCCGCCAGAAGGTGGCCAATTATGCCGGTGTCACGGTTGAACGGAAGGAAGGCGTGCTACTTACACCGTCCGGCAACCGTGTATCCGTGCTGGATCTGCCTGGTGCTTACAGTCTCAATGCGGTTTCCGCGGATGAGGCGGTAACGCGTGACATCATCACGGGTCGCAGCGATGAGGCGATCCCGGACCTGCTGGTATGTGTGGCAGATGCCACCAATCTCCGCCTGCACCTGCGGATGGTCCTCGAAGCCCGCCGGCTCGGCATCCCCATGGTAGTGGCGTTGAACAAAATGGACCGTGCCCAGCAGCTCGGCATTGCCGTGGATGTTGACCGCCTGTCACATGAATTGAACCTGCCAGTGGTGCCCACCATCAGTGTGCATGCGCATGGTGCCGATGGACTGCGGTCATTTTTGGATGAGCCGCTGCCTCCAAGGGGTGCAGGTCGGTGGAGCGCTCCTGGCATGGATCAGGTGCTGGCCACCCATCGTGACGTATTGCGCATCTTCCGGGCGGTTGTGACACAGCCGGCTCTGGACAGGGATCCCAGCGACCGCGTGGACCGTATCATGATGCACCCGGTATGGGGTTTTGCGGTGCTCGCGTTGGTCTTGTTCGCTACGTTCATGGCCGTGTTCTCCGGTGGAGACCTGCTTTCAGGCCTCATCGAGCGTGGGTTCACGACACTTGCCAGGACGGTTTCAGAAGGCATGGCCGATGGCCCGCTGCGCGGCTTGTTGGTGGAGGGTGTCATTGGCGGGGTCGGGGGTGTGGTGGTGTTCCTTCCACAGATCCTCATCCTGTTCGCCATCATCCTTGCGCTGGAGGCGTCGGGTTACCTGCCGAGGGCGGCTTTCCTGCTCGACCGGCCCATGAGCGCCGCAGGCCTTTCAGGCCGTTCCTTCATACCCCTGCTTTCCAGCTTCGCATGTGCCATACCCGGGATCATGGCCACGCGCACCATCGGCGATCAGCGGGACCGTCTCACCACCATTCTCATCGCGCCGTTGATGGCCTGTTCTGCACGCATTCCGGTGTATACGCTACTGGTGGCGGCACTTTTCCCGGACGATGCCATTTCAGCAGCGTTGGTCATGGTGGGCCTCTACCTGCTCGGCATCTTGGCCGCCATGTCGGTCGCCTGGTTCATCAAACGCAGCGAAAGGACGCATGCGCGTTCACCGTTGCTTATGGAGCTTCCGGCCTACCAATGGCCCGATGTGCGCAGCCTGGTCATCGGCTTGTGGGAGCGTGCCATGATCTTCATGCGGCGTGTGGGCACCATCATCCTGGCGCTCACCATTGTCATGTGGGCGTTGTATACCATTCCCTCGCCGCGCACCAACGGCCAAGGGGCCCATCGCAGTCTCGCCGGAGAGCTCGGCCATGCGTTGCACTACGTATTCGCACCGATCGGTTTCAACGAGGAGATCTCCTTCGCATTGGTGCCCGGAATGGCAGCGCGTGAGGTGGTGGTGAGCGCGTTGGGAACGGCCTACGCGATGGATGGCGAGGAGGGCGATATGGAGGACCAGCTGCGCGAACGCATCACCGTGGAATGGTCGCTGGCCACCAAGCTCTCCCTGCTGCTGTGGATGGTCTTCGCACCCCAGTGCCTCAGTACCTTCGTAGTGGTGAAGCGCGAGACCGGCTCATGGAAGCAGATGTGGATCATGGGCGGCTACCTTTTTGGGCTGGCCTATATCGCCAGCTTCATCACCTTTCAGCTCACCAGCATCCTTTGCACCCCGTGATGCAGACCTTGCTTGCAACCCTGATCGTGCTCGCCGCTACGGTTTATCTGGCGTGG
>CAZLGY010000038.1:0-23028 GCA_964559165.1 uncultured Chryseobacterium sp. | reverse complement strand
CCGACCGTGTGGAGGCCGCCCGCCAGCACCTGCTCACCTCCATCGCATGGAAGGGTCCGTGGGAGGGCGTGGTGGAGATGCGCCGCCACTATGGCAACTACCTCAAGGGCCTGCCCAATGTGAAGGAGGTGCGGCTGCGCCTGTGCACTGAACGCGAGCCGGCGAACATCGAGGCGATACTCGATGAGGTGAAGACGAACTACGCGACGGAGGTGGTGTGAAGGAAGCGCTTGCTCAACGCACGCAACGGAACCCAGGTGGCCAGCAGGCCTATGGCTCCCACCGTGGCGAACACCAGCACCAGATCGCTCCACAGCACCTTCACGGGGTAGTGGTCCACTACAGATGCGTCCAAGGGTACCAGGCCAAAGCGCTCCTGTACCCAGCACACACCCAGACCGATGGTGATGCCCAGGAGTTCGCCGATGAGCACGATGAGCAGGCCCTCATAAAGGAACACACGCCGGATAAGCGGTGTATCGGCACCCAAGCTGTGTAGCGTGCCCATGTCCTTGCGCTTCTCGATCATCATCATGGTGAGCGAGGCGATGATGTTGAACGCGCCGATGAGCCCGATGAACGCCAGCACAAGGAAGGAGAAGAACTTCTCCGAGGCGTTGGTCTGGTACATGAGCACGTTCTTCTGCCGGCGTGTACGCACCAGGTACTCCGGTCCCAGCTCGTTGCGCAGTGCGTCCGCCACGGCATCCGCATCCCGTCCGGCCGGCAGTTTCAACTCCAGCGCGCTGGCTTCACCGCTGTAGTGGAAGAGCGTCTCCGCCGCTGCGAAGGGCACCAGTACATACCGCATGTCGAACTCCATGTTCATGGTGAAGGTGCCCGCCACGGCCATGTCCATGCGTTCGAATGCGCGCTGCTGGTAGGTGCTGAGCTTGCGGCCCCGGATCGGTGCGCTGATGGTGAGCGGACGGAGGACGCCATCGTCCAGCGGTACACCCAGGTCGCTGCGCAGCCCGATGCCCAACACCGCCGCCGACCCCGTGGCGCTGTGCAGCCGCGCCTCGCCCGAGAAGAGGTAGCGCTGCATGTCGCTCATGCGCAGGTAGGGCTCCTCCACACCTTTCAATGTAGCCACCGATTGCTGCCCATCGTGTATCAGCAGCACGTTCTCCTCGATGGTCCAACTCCCCAGCGGGGCCTCGCTCACGGCCAGCAGGTGCTGCACATCGAGGCTGTCGCGGTGCAGCGTCTTGCCTTCAGCCGGGGTGATGGTGATGTCCTGGTCGAAGGGCGAGTAGATGGTGTCCACCAGTTCGCTGATTCCGTTCACCGCACTGAGCACCACCACCATGGCCGCGCTCACCACGGCGATCACCACGATGCTGATGAACGTGATGACATTGATGGCATTGGTGCTGCGCCCGGCGGTGCTGCGCGAAGCGAGCAGGTAGCGACGGGCGAAGAGGAGGGGCAGGTTCATGGCCGGGGCCAAAGTTCGTCGGATCCTTCACTCCTTCTTGTCGCCCTTGCCCATGTGTACCTCGAGGTCGTCCGGTGTGCCGGTCATGCGCACGGTGAGGTAGCCCTTGATCAAGCCCTTCTGGTCACTGATGATCTCGGTGTCCGTCTGTTCGATGAGGGCGAGCTCCTCGCGCCGCGCCTGTGAACGCAGCTTGTTGCGCAGTGTGCTCCACCCTGCCTTTCGCACCAGGTCCAGCGGTAGGCGAAGGGTGTAGTCCATGCTCAGGTCCATGTTCTGGCGGCCGCTGAGGTGCATGTAGCCCAGGGTGCTGCTGATCTTCATTTCGGGCACGTGCAGCGTGCCGTTGGTGAAGGTGAAGCGGTTCTCCAGCTCGCCGAAGCGTATGTTGTCCAGGTCCTTGCCATCCATGAACAGGGCCATGGCGTGCATGGGCGCGAAGCGTGTCAACCTGCCTTCCTTGACGCGCAGATCGGCCACCACGGTGGTGTTGGCCAGGTCGGGCGTGAGGTCTGGATGCAGGTGCCCGTCGATGGTAAGGCTGCCGGTCACACGTCCATGCAGGTTGTCGTGCACCAGCACGTCCTGTCCGAAGTTGTCCAGCTTGAACATGATCTTGTCCAGCTCTACATCATTCACGTGCAGGCGGCCGTGCAATACGATGCTATCCTGCTGTGAGCCATCCAGTCGACCTTTTCCGTGCATGTTGCCCCCAGCTGCGCGCAAAGAAAGCGAGTCGATGTGCACCTGGTGGTCCTTCGTGGTGCGCACCTCGGCATGCAGGCCATCCACCTGGATGCGGTGCTGGCGCAGGTGACCGATATCCGCCTTCAAGTTCATTATGGGGAATTGCAGGGCGAACAGATCGAAGGCCTCGGCATGTGCGCTGGTATCCGTGGCGGGGCTCCACTGCGTGAGCTCGTCCAGGTCGAGGTTGGTGGAACGTACACGCCCTTCGATATGCTTGTTCGCCAGGTCATCATCAAGGAAGTGACGCAGGTACAGGTCGGCGGTGAGGTCGCTGCGGCCCATGGCAAGCTTCAGGCCCTTCAGGGTGATGCAGCCACTGGTGTCAGTGAGCAGGCGACCGTCGAGCTCCTTGAGCGGTGGCAGGTCGTTCACCCGCACGGTGAAGCGGTCGATGTGGGTGTCACTGATGAATCCCTTGCGTGTGAACGTGTTGCTCTGCAGGGTCCCCGAGCCTTCGAGCACCAGGTCGCGCAGCACCTCCTCGGCGATGCTGTCATGGATGAGCGGCCTGCCATCGTATACGAGCAGTTCCTTGGCATTGAAGTAGTCACTTCGGACACTGGTCCTGTGTGTGATGGTCTCGCGACGGGTGCTGTCCAACAGGGCGCCGAAGTTGTCCACCAGCACACTGGCATGCACGTCGTTGCGGCCCACCGCGAAGGTGAGGTCATCCACGTGGAACCGCTCGTCACTTACGGCGATGCGTCCGCGTACATCATCCAGTGCGTGGGGATACTTCGCTGTGCGCAGTTCAAGGTGGCGTATGTCGACCGCAGCGGTGGGCAGGTAGCGTGCGCGTTCGATGGCATCCACGGTGGTGTGTACGTCCATGTCGAATGCCAGGCCGCTGATGATGTCTGTTGCCCACGGAGCATCCACCCTCGCACCGTTCAGGGCAAGCAGCTCGGCTGCATGCAGCGCGCGGCTCTCGCCATGCAGCCGCAGGTCAACCGGAGCGCTCTGGTGGTGGAACAATGCGCTGACGTTGCTCAGCCCGAAGTCCAGCGACAGGTCGCTCTGCCCGATGCGCACCCGCAGGCCTTCGCTCTTGAGGTCGTCTCCATCGAGCAGTATCCTGCCGTTGAACCCGGTGAACGCCTTGTTGAATGATGCGAGTTTGAGTTCGACATCGGTGAAGGTGATGTTGCTGGTGACCCCGTCGGTCATCTTGGTCGCGAAGTGCAGCACGCTGTCAGGACCGATGTATTCGTTCAGGGTGATGTCGATGTTGACAGTACCGCTGCCGGACTCCACGGACTCCAGGTCATAGAAGGTCTTCAGGTGGGCAAGGTCGAACTTGGCGTGAAAGTCCATCGTGATCCGGGGGTCAAGGAGGTTGTCCACCCTGATGGTCCCTTTCATGAGGCCCTTCTCAGGTTCGCCATAGAGGTTGATGAGCTCCAGGTAGGCCTTTTCCAATCCACCATCATCACCGGTCCGGAAATGGCCGGTGAAGGCTACATCGCGCAACGCCTTGTTGTGGCTCTTGTGGTGAAAGACGGTGTTCTTGCAGCCCAGACGCAGATCGATCAGCGGGTCCTGCTTATCGATCGCTCCAGTGATCGTTCCCTCGAAGAAGATGTCGCCCTCGTTCTTGAACTCCTTCAATCGCTCCAGTACATCAGGCGGGGCGAATGCAATGAACGTGTCGAAGTTCTTCTTCCTGCCGCTCACCTTCAGGTCCAGCAACAGGTCCTTGTTCAGGTCGAGCGTACCCTGCAGGTCGAGTTCGCCGGCATCCACGGCGAAGGTGCTCGGATGGATGGTGACCATCCCCTGGTCGATGGTCATGTCGCAGTCCAGCCGGAAGGGGAATGCCTTGAACCAGGTGGTGTTGCCGGCGGTGTACTCTTGCAGGAAGAGCACGCTCTCGAGGCCCACCTGCAGCTCATCATCCACCATCCGCAGATAGGCATCGGCCGAGGTGATATCCAGCACAAGCTCCTTGCCTTCATCCGATAGGTTCACCTCGTGCAGCGTCACCTCGCGCAGCTCGATGCGCTGCAGGTCAAGGTGTGCGTTCCCGCCCTTCCCGTCAGACGCCCCGCTGATCATGGCCCGGCTGAGGTTGTAGGTGCCGTCGGCGTGCTTCTCCAGGTACAGGTGTCCCTTGTTCAGCACCAGCTTCCGGATGGTGTATTCGCCCCGCAGCAGGTCGAATACATTGAACCCGAGATAGACATCAGCGAAGGCGAAGATGGCGCGGTCATCCGCCGAACGCTTGTCCGCATCGAAACGGAGTCCTTTCAGGTCGATGCTGATGTAGGGGAAATTGCGGAAGGGTGATAGTTCCACATGGTGATAGCTCATCTGCCCCTGCTGGTCCTTGTTCATCGTAGCGATGACCTCATCCGCCAGCTGCTGCTCGTGGGCATGGAGGACGTAGCAAAGGATGCCGAACAGCAGCGCGAAGAGGCCGCACAGGATGAGCAGGCTATTGCGAAGGATGCGCAGTGGACGGGGCATGACCGACGATCGGTGCGAAGATCATGCCATCCGGGCCGATGCCGTGCCGGGGCAGACGCCGGTTATTCACTTCCAGGCCTTCACGATCAATCCTGTTCCCGTGGGGTGCGACATCCGCACATCCGCCATGTTCAGCACGAACGCGATGGGGTAGGCGAGGAGGTAGTAGAACGGCAACACCGCGAAGAACAGCTTGCTGGCCTGCAGCATCAGCAGCGGCCACTTCATGCTCAGCTTCCAACTTATCTTGCCAGGTGTGCCGTAGCTGTACCGGGCCTCCACCTTGCTGAACCCGTTACGCAGGCATTTGAGGCGGATGTCATCGATGTTGTACCCGTCGCGCACATGCTCCTCAATGAAGGAGCCTTCGCCTTCCTCATGTACATCGCTGCCGCCCTGGTCGCTGGGGGTGCTTATGATGAGCATGCCGCCTTGCTTGAGCGATGAGCTGTAGCAGCGCAGGGCCGCTTCGTCCTCCAGGATGTGCTCCATCACGTCCACACACACCACCAGGTCAAAGGTGGCGGGTCGTTGGAAGCGGGTCACATCACCCACCTCGAACTTCACCTGCGGTCTGCCGATGCGTTGGAAGAAGGAGTTGCAGTCGGCCACCTGCTCCTCCTTCACGTCGATGGCGGTGATGCGAGCTTGGGGCAGCATGCTGCTGAGCCAGTGGCTGTATTGCCCGAAACCTGCACCTGCATCATAGATGTGCGTGCTTGCTCCAGCGCGTGCCCCTGCCCAGGGCATGAGCTCGCGCTGGATGTGCCAGGCCCGCAGCAACAACAGGTCCAGCAGGCGGTAGAACAGCTTTCGCAGCCACGGAGCGCTGTTGAACACCACGCCCAGGCGGCGCTTGACCGGATCGTATTGCATGCCTATCCCTTCAACAGTTTGTCGATCTCCTCTGCGCGGTCCAACGAATCGTCCACATAGAACAACAGCTCGGGTACGATGCGCATCTGGGAGCCCACCCGCTGCCCCAACTGGCCCCGGAGGCGATGCGATCGATCGCGGATGATGTTGATGGCCGCCTGCTTGTCCTTCACCGGGAAGAGGCTCAGGTACACCTTGGCCACACCCAGGTCCGGGCTGACACGCACAGCGGAGACCGTGATAAGCCCGCCGGGCAACAGGTTCTGTGCCTCCTGCTGGAAGATGACCGCCAGTTCGCGCTGCATCAGGCTGTTCACCTTGTTCTGTCGGATGCTATCCATCGTGCCGCGAAGGTAGCGCGGGTGGCGCAGCCATATCCATGCTCATCAGACGTTCTGCATGAGGCATGCGCGGTGGGACTACCTTCGCACCCGGTCATGCGCACTTTCCTCCGCATCCTGCGCTTCGGCGCGCCCTATCGTCGGTTCGCCGCCCTCAACGCGCTCTTCAACCTGCTGGCTACGGTCTTCCACCTGCTGTCGCTGTTGCTGTTCATTCCGTTCCTGCGGCTGTTGCTGGGCCAGGTGAAGCCGGTGCATGTGCGCCCGGGGGAACTCTGGACCAAGGACGGATTGGAGGGCACTTTCAACTGGGGCCTAACGCGCCTGATGGAGGTGTACGGGAACATGGGCGCCCTGCTCGCGATCTGTGTGGTGGTGGTGGTGCTCTTCCTGTTCAAGAACCTCTTCCGCTACCTCGCCCTGCTGGCCATCACCCAATTCCGGAACCGCATCGTTCGCGATATCCGCCAGGGCATCTATTCCAAGCTGCTGGAGCTTCCCCTGCGCTACCATACAGGCGAGCGGAAGGGTGATCTGCTGGCCCTGATGACCAACGACCTGCATGTGGTGGAGTTCTCGGTGATGCAGTATATCGAGATGGTGTTCCGCGAACCCATCGCCGTGCTCATGTTCCTGGGTACCATGGTAACGCTGAGCCCCGGGCTTACGGCGATCTCGTTGCTCATGCTACCGGTGAGCGGCGCGCTCATCGCTCGTGTGAGCCGCAGCCTGCGCAAAAGGAGCAACCGGGTCCAGGAGAAGGAGGCCGACCTGTTGGCGCGGCTGGAGGAGACCCTCGGGGGTATCCGTGTGATCAAGGCCTTCAACGGCGAGGCCGACATGGAGCGACGCTTTGCCCGGGAGAATGAGCTGTTGATGCGGGCACATGTGGCGATGATGCGCCGACAGGACCTGGCTTCTCCCTTGAGCGAGACGCTCGGCGCTGCAGTGATGGCGGCCATCGCCTACATCGGTGGCAGCTTCGTGCTGGGAAGCGGACCCTCCCTCAGTGGTGACAGCTTCCTGGGCTTCATCATCATCTTTTCCCAGTTGTTGGCGCCCATCAAGGGCTTTTCCCAGGGCTGGAGCGCGATCACCCGCGGCGGCGCCAGTGGTCAGCGGATCTTCGACCTTCTCGCTGTGGAGAACACCGTGAAGGAGAAGCCCGATGCGCATCCCATCCGCAGCTTCAGCGATCGCATCGAGTATCGCGCGGTCACCTTCGCCTACGAGAGACCGCCAGCCGGTGGTGATGGCCGATCTGTGCTGGAGGACATCAGCATCACCATTCCCAAAGGTCGCAGCGTGGCCTTGGTGGGTACCAGTGGAAGTGGCAAGACCACGCTCGCCAACCTGCTGCCCCGCTTCTATGACGTGAGCGGCGGTGCCTTGCTGATCGATGGACAGGATGTGCGCGACCTCCGCCTGCGCGACCTGCGTGCCCTGATGGGCATCGTCACCCAGGATAGCATCCTGTTCAATGATTCGGTGGCGAACAACATCGCCTTCGGGACGCCGGGCGTATCTCAGGTCGACATTGAACGGGCCGCCCGCATCGCCAACGCGCACGACTTCATACAGCAGTTGGAGCAGGGCTACCAGACCACCATCGGTGATGGCGGCAACCGGCTCAGCGGTGGGCAACGTCAACGCCTGTCCATTGCACGCGCGGTGCTGAAGAACCCGCCGATCCTGATACTGGATGAAGCCACCAGCGCCTTGGATACCGAAAGCGAGCGCCTGGTGCAGGAGGCGTTGTTCAAGATGCTGGAAGGCCGAACCAGCCTGGTCATCGCGCACCGGTTAAGCACCATCCAGCATTGCGACGAGATCTGTGTGATGCAGAACGGACGCATCATCGAGCGCGGTACGCACACGGAGCTCTACGCGGCAGGCGGTCAGTATCGCCGGCTATGCGATATGCAGGCGTTCGGCTGACGCTCACTCCTCCTGCTTGGGGAACAGCCGGTCGAACACGTTGCGACGTTCGGCATCGTTTGGGTCCAACGTTCCGGCCGGCATGCTATCTGGTCCAAAGGCCGCATCGATGAGCCCTTCCAATGCGGGGCGTTCGCGCCGACCCGGACAATCCATCGAGAACGTGCTGTCGAGCGCAAGTTCGAACGGTTTCAAGTAACGTCCGCGAAGGCGGGTATCCGCCTCCACCAGCTTCAAGGTGGCGCCCATCACCGGAAGGGCAAGTGACCCGCCTGTGCCGAGCGGGCTGTTGAAGTGGATGTCCGGATCGAAGGCGCCCACCCACGCACCTGCCACCAACCCTGGCGTACATGCAACGAACCAGGCATCGCTGTAGCCCTGTGATGTGCCGGTCTTGCCCGCGTATTCACCAGTGAGCCCATAACGCGTGCGGAGCGCTGTGCCGGTCCCCTGGTCCACCGCGCGCTGCAGCATGCGCACCAACTGGGCCGCCACCATGGGGTCCACCGCCTGCACCGAACGCGGTGCCCTGGCCTTGTACAGCTCCTTGCCCTGTGCATCGGTGATGCGCGCGATCAGTTGCGGTGTGACGCGCCTGCCCTGCATGGCGAATGCGCCGTAGGCCGGCACCAGCTGGAGCAGGCTGATGTCCATGGCACCCAATGCCATGGAAGGCTTGTCAGCGTTCTTTGTGGGCAACCCCAATCCCTGCAGTACCTGCGTAATGGTATCCACGCCGGTGCGGAAGTAAAGGTCCACGGTGGGCCTGTTCATGCTGCGTGCAAGGGCATGCCACATGGCCACCTCACCACCGGTGGTGTCCAGGTCGAAATTGTCGGGTGTCCATCCGTCGAACTCGGCGTAGCTCTTCCGGTCGTTATCCAGGTAGGTGCACGGATGGAAGCCCCGTGCCAGCGCCGCAGCATAAACGATCGGCTTGATGGTACTGGCTACGGGGCGCGCCGCTCTCACGAGGTCATAGGGGAGGTAGCGGTAATGGTCGCCACCCACCCAGGCACGCACCGCGCCGGTGCCGGGTTCCATCATCAGCATGGCCGCGTTCAACAGGCGGTGGTAGTGCCATAGCGAGTCCTGGTAGGAGAGGGTGTCCACCCGCTCGCCACCGTGGTCGTACAGCTCGAAGGCGTGGGTGGTGTTCCGTTTCCAGGCGGCACGTTCCTTGCGTGCCATCCCCTTCTCCCAGCGTTTGCGTTCCCCGCTCGCCTTGAGCTCCCTGTCCAGCTTGGGCTGCATGGCCTTCAGGTGGTCCTGGGCTGCATTGTACGCGTTCCGTTGAAGGCGTGCATCCAGCGTGCTGTGGATGCGCAGGCCGTCCTTCCGCAGGTCGTAGTGCGCTCCGGTCCTCTTCTCCAATTCACTGAGGATGCGCACCGCCTCCTGTTCCACCTGCTTCACGAAGTAGCCGTAAAGGTCCAGCGCATCGCCGCCGGTGTATTTCAGGGCGAGCGGCAGGGCCCGCAGGCTGTCGGTGGCGTCTCGGCTCAGGTGCCCCTGCCCTTGCATGAGTTCCAACACCTGGTCGCGGCGGCCTTTGCTGCGCTCGGGGTACAACCGGGGGTTGTAGCTGGTATTGGCCTTCAACATTCCCACGAGCACGGCGGCCTCTTCCACCTTCAATTGTGCGGTGGTGGTGCTGAAATACCGCTGCGCAGCACTTTCGATGCCGTAGGTGTTCTCACCGAACGGCACCGAGTTGAAGTAGAGGACCAATACGTCATTCTTGGTGAGGATGCGTTCCAGCCGCTGTGCGACCAGGGCTTCCTTCATCTTGGTCACCGGCACGGTGAGCAGGCCATGGTCCTCCCGGCCGTAGAGGTTCTTCACCAGTTGCTGCGAAATGGTGCTGCCCCCGCCCCCCTTCCGATCACCGCCCAGCAAGGTGCGGAAGAACACACGGATGTAACTGCGGCCGTCCACCCCCTGGTGGCTGAAGAAACGTGCGTCCTCGGTGGAAATGAGCGCATCGATGAGATGTTGCGGGAGGTCCTCGTAGCGCACATTCGTGCGGTCCTCTGCGAAGATCTTGCCGATGAGCTCGCCGTCGCGGGCCATCACCAGTGTGGCCTCCTCGTGGCTGATGGCGCCAAGCTCCGCTTCACTCGGCAGTTCGCCGAAGGCACCCATCCGCACGGTCTGCATCAGGGCGAGGAACATCACGAAGGCAACGCCCAACGCGATGAGGACGACCTTCAGCAGGGATGCACCTCCTTTGTTGTCGCTGGTCTTCCTTCGCTTGGCAGCCATGGTGGTCCGTCAGTGCTCAGGTCTCACGCTGGTCCTCCCCCTCGAGGTATTCGTCCTTGTACAACAGGTCGCTCTCATAGGGGTAGCGGGCCATGTGCAGCGCCTTAACGCGGTGGTACAGCAGCCTCCGCAGGCCATCGATGTTGATCCTCCGGGCAGCGCTCACGAAAATGCAGTCGTCGCCCATGCGCGCCATCCAGCTTGCCTGCAGCTCGGCCAGGCTGAACTGGTCCGAGCGCTTCGGTGACAGGTCGTCCGGGTCGTATGGTGCCGGGAGGTAGGCGTCCACCTTGTTGAAGACGACGATCACCGGTCGGTCTCCCGCGCCGATCACGCTCAAGGTCTGTTGCACCGTCTGGTACTGCTCCTCGAAGTTGTGGTGGCTGATGTCCACGACATGCAGCAGCAGATCGGCCTCGCGTGTTTCGTCCAGGGTGCTTTTGAAGCTCTCGATGAGCTGGTGGGGCAGCTTCCGGATGAACCCCACGGTATCGCTCAGCAGGAAGGGCAGGTTGCCCAGTACCACCTTGCGGACCGTGGTGTCAAGGGTGGCGAAGAGCTTGTTCTCGGCGAACACATCGCTCTTGCTCAGCAGGTTCATCAGGGTGCTTTTGCCCACATTGGTGTAGCCCACCAAGGCCACGCGGATCAACCGGCCGCGGTTGCTTCGCTGGGTGGCCATCTGCCGGTCGATCTGCCGCAGTTGGTCCTTCAACAAGGAGATGCGATCACGCACCAAGCGGCGGTCCGTCTCGATCTCCTTCTCGCCAGCACCTCCGCGTGTGCCGGTGCCACCGCGCTGACGTTCCAGGTGGGTCCACAGCTTGGTGAGGCGCGGCAGCATGTATTCGTACTGCGCCAGCTCCACCTGTGTCTTGGCGTGTGATGTGCGGGCGCGGCGGGCGAAGATGTCCAGGATGAGCCGCGGACGGTCGAGTACGGGACAGGCCAGCTCCTTTTCCAGGTTGCGCTGCTGGGATGGCGAAAGCTCATCGTCAAAGATGACGCAGTCCGCGCCATGGTCCTGCATCCAGGCCTTCACCTCCGCCAGTTTACCGCTGCCAACATAGGTGCGGCCATCCGGCTTGTGCAGGCGCTGTATGAACCGCTTCATGGAACTGATCTCGGCGGTGCTGGCGAGGAACTCAAGCTCGTCGAGGTATTCCTTCACCTGCTCCGCGTCCTGGTGGTCCGTCACCAAGCCGATGAGCACCGCCTTCTCGGCCCTGCCCTTGATCTCCAGTGGGTCGATCATTCGTTCACACGCAGGCTGCGCACATGGTCCACCACGGCATCGATCTCCGCAGGTGTCAGGGCGTTCTTGTAGGGCATCATCACGCCTTTGCCATTGAGTACGATGGCCTTCATTTCTGCAGCGGTCAGCGTGGACAGGCGCAGGTCCTTCGCTCCGTTCAGGCCCAGACCACCATCCCTGCCATGGCACAAGCTGCAATGCATGTTGAAGAGCTGCGCGCCCCTATCCTTCGGTCCGCGCCCTTCCGACTCAGCCATGCCATTGCTTCCACAGGCGAAGAACAGCAGGACCGGGCTTCCGATGATGATCAGGATCCGTTTCATATCCATCCACGTCCGTGGCCGATCTCCCTGAACGGCCATGGGATCGCCCACAGCATCAGCGCCAGGGCGATGAGGTAGAACAGCCAGATGTGGCGTTGTTTCTGGCGTTCATCCCGCGCACGTCTGGACAGTGCACGGCCGGTCGTCACAAGCGCGATCGCCACCAGCATGGTGCCGAGGTGTTCCATTTTCCAGAACCGCCCTTCAGAGCTGCTGCTGTCCAGCGCGTAGTGCTTCCGGATGAAATACAGGTACAGCCCGATAGCAAGCTGGATGTGGGAAAATACCACGGCGAGGATGGCAAGCGTTCTGTCCATGTTGTAGATCGGACGCTTGTTGATGTAGCCGCGCAGGTGACCCGCCGCTGCACCGATCACAGCGATGAGCAACAGGTACCGGAGCAGGCTGTGGAAGAAGATGAACAGTGAACCATCCATGGCTGTTGGAGGTTTGGGTTGGACAGGAGCGACGCGAAGGTAGTGCGGCCAGCCTTGCATTCATCGTCATCCTACAAGCCCCGGCTGACTATTTTCGGCCTCCCGCCATGCGCTCCCCCTTCCTCCTGGTCTTCCTGCTGCCCCTGTTGCTCGCAGCGCAGTCCGCTCCCCCTCCCCGCCATATCAAGGACGTGGCTCCCGCAGTAGTTGCGCTTACCAATGCCACCTTGCATCCGGACGCTTACACCACGCTGGCCGGTGCCACGCTGCTGCTGCGGGATGGCCGTGTGGCGGCGGCTGGCCTGGAGGTCGTAGTTCCGCCCGGCGCCGAGGTCCGCGACCTGAAGGGGCTGCACATCTGGCCGGCCCTCATCGATCCCTACAGCGATCTGGGGCTCCCCCCAAGTTCCGCGGAGGATCGGAAGGCCGAAATGACCGGAAGCCGTCATTGGAACGATGCGCTTCGCCCTGACACCCGCGCGCACACCATTTTGCGCGCTGACCCAGAGCGTGCCGCCAAGTTGCGCGAGCAGGGGTTCGCCACCGTCATCACCCACCGGATGGACGGTGTTGCGCGGGGCACTTCCTGTGCGCTCCACCTCTCCGATGAGCCCGCTGCAGAAGCGGTGCTTGCACGTGATGTGGCCGCCCATTTCTCCCTGCGGAAAGGGAGTGCCACCAACAAGTACCCCAGTTCGCAGATGGGCGCCATCGCCCTGTTGCGGCAGGCCCTGCTCGATGCGCAATGGCAGGCGCGCACCGGGCAGCGCTCCACGGACCCCGTGCTGGAAGCGTTGGCTGCCCAGCTCGGGGGACGCGTTGTTGTGGAAGCGGCCGACCGCAATGAGCTTCTCCGCTGGAATGCCCTGCTGAAGCCTTTCGGAGTGACCGCCGTGGCGCACAGTGCGGGTGACGAGTATGCCCGTCTTGCCGAGATCGGGTCCACCGGAATGCCCCTGATACTGCCCTTGCAACTTCCGCAGGCCTATGACGTGTCCGATCCCTATGACGCGCAGGAGGTCTCCTTCGCCCGGTTGAAGCATTGGGAGCTGGCACCGTACAACCCGGGCATCCTGGATAGTGCGGCCATCCCGTTCGCGTTCACCACGCATGGTCGAAAGGACCTCAAGGACCTTTGGAAGGACCTGCGCCGCATGGTGGCCTGTGGCTTGGACAGCGCGCGTGCGATTGATGCGATCACCGCCGCACCGGCGCGCCTTTTCGGATTGGAGGGCGAGGCCGGTACGCTTGGGCCCGGTCGAAGCGCGGACCTGATCATCACCTCCCACCATCTGCTGGATGCGAAGAACACGATCCACGAGACCTGGGTGGCTGGGAAGCGCCACGTGATGAGCGATCCCGACCTGGTGCCCCTTGCCGGCACCTACGACCTGAACGTGGGTGATGCCATCCTACTGATGCGGGTGAAGGGTGCGGGAAGCAGGCTCGAAGCAACGATGAGATCCGCTGATGAGCCCGACAGCCTCTCATTGAAGGTTGATCTGCAGCGGCAGGGGAGCCTGGTGAACCTGCGTTTCGCGCGCCGTGACGATGCAACGGCCATCACCAGGTTGAGCGGTACGATACACGGCGCAGGAAGCATCTGGGAAGGCCAGGGACAACGGCCGGGAGGCCAGTGGTTCCATTGGAGTGCGGTGCGTCAGGCCGGCAGCAGCCCCGTTGCCGAACGCGATAGCGGCGCGGTCGATGCGCCCACCGTTCATGGGCCCATCCCTCATCCGCTCACGGGCTTCGGCTGGGCCGAGCCGCCCGGGCCTGCCACGTTGATCTTCCGCAAGGCAACGGTGTGGACCAATACCGGCCAGGGCATCCTGCGTAATACCGACGTATGCGTCCACGAAGGCAAGGTCCTGGCCGTGGGTGAAGGCCTGCGTGTGGATGAACTGTTCCCCGGGAAGGTGCGACCGGAGGTGGCCGAGATCGATGCGAACGGACGTCACCTCACGACCGGCATCATCGATGAGCATTCGCATATTGCCATCTCACGGGGTGTCAATGAGGGTGCCCGATCCGTTTCCTCTGAGGTCCGCATCGGTGATGTGGTGGACCCCGATGACATCAATATCTACCGCAACCTTGCCGGTGGTGTCACCACGGTGCAGCTGCTGCATGGAAGTGCCAATCCCATCGGTGGGCAGAGCGCCCTGATCAAGCTGCGGTGGGGTCTGGCCGCCGATAGCCTGTTGATCCGCGATGCGGCCGGTCACATCAAGTTCGCGCTCGGCGAGAACGTGAAGCAGAGCAACTGGGGGCCGGGCGACCGTTTCCCGCGCTCCCGCATGGGCGTGGAGCAGCAGTTCTACGAAGCCTTCCACCGGGCACGCGACTACGACATGGAATGGCGTGGTTGGAACAGCCTGCGCCCGAAGGACCGCGACCTGCGCAATGAACCGCGGCGCGACCTGCAGTTGGAGGCCCTGGCCGAGATCCTGCGCGGCGAACGCCACATCACATGCCACAGCTATGTGCAAAGCGAGATCGACATGCTCATGCATGTGGCTGACAGCATGGATTTCGCGGTGAACACCTTCACCCACATCCTGGAAGGTTACAAGATGGCTCGCAAGATGCAGGAGCACGGGGTGAGCGCAAGCACCTTCAGCGATTGGTGGGCCTACAAGTTCGAGGTGTACGATGCGATCCCCTACAACGCCGCGCTGCTGCATGCGCAGGGCGTCAATACAGGCATCAACAGCGACGATGCGGAAATGAGCCGCCGCCTTAACCAGGAGGCGGCCAAGGCCATCAAGTATGGCGGCGTATCACCCGAGGAGGCGTGGAAGATGGTGACCCTGAACCCGGCGCGCATGCTGAAGCTGGACCACCGCATGGGCCGCGTGGCTCCCGGCATGGACGCCGATCTTGTGCTTTGGAGCGGTGATCCGCTCAGCATCCAGGCGCGGGTGGAGCGCACCTATGTTGATGGCGTATGCTACTTCGATCGAGTGACCGATCTGGAGCGCCGCGCCTGGGCCGCCACCGAACGCGACCGCATCGTACGCGCCATGATCGCCGCGCAGGCCGATGGCGCACCCACCCGCAAGGCACGCCGCGAACGCAAGCACCTGTGGCACTGCGATGACCTGGGTGAGGAAGGACACGAAGGACATGATCATCACTGAGCACATGCCACCCATCCTCCACCTCCGGCGCGTGTTCGCCAGCCTGTTCCCGGTGCTGTGCGCAGCCCCGCTCCTGGCCCAGCATCCTGCGCCCGCTCCACCGCAGTCACGCTCCATCCTCGTCACCGGCGGAACGGTCCATGTGGGCGATGGCCGCACCATCAGTGAGGGCGCCGTCGGCTTCCGCAATGGACGCATCGATTATGTGGGCTACAACTACGGCGTGAAGGCCGCCTACGACACCATCATCGATGCCAGCGGCCGGCACGTGTACCCCGGTTTCATTGCGGCCGATGCCACCATCGGTCTTTCAGAGATCGAGGCGGTGCGCGCCAGTGTGGACGATGCCGATATCGGTGACCTGGAGCCCGAGCTGCGAAGCGCCATCGCGTACAAGGCCGATTCGCGCCTGATCCCGACCACCCGCACCAACGGCGTGCTCGTGGCGCAGGTGTGTCCGCGTGGCTTGACGATAAGTGGAACCAGCTCGGTGATGCAGCTGGATGCATGGGACTGGGAACAGGCCTTGGTGAAGGCTGATGACGGTGTGCACCTCAACTGGCCTGCAGCCTACGAACGCAGCGGTTGGTGGGCCGAGCCCGGTGAGACCGACAAGGCCAAGGATGAGGCGCGGACCAGGCGCCTGGCCGAGCTGCGTGCCTTCTTTTCAAGGGCACGGGCCTACAGCGAGGTCCATGCCCCCACCGCACGGGATCTCCGGTTGGAGGCCATGCGCGGTCTTTTCAAGGGAGGCCGGACGCTCTTCGTGCATGCCGATGCGGCGCGTGAGATCAGTGAGGCTGTGCTCTTCGCCAGGGAAATGGGTGTGCAGCGCACCGTGCTGGTGGGTGGATACGATGCCTGGCGCGTGGCCGACATCCTGCGGGACAACCGCGTGGACGTCGTGCTCCGGAGGCTGCACAGCCTTCCGCTCCGGCCCGAGGACGATATCGACCTGCCGTACCGCCTGCCTGCCTTGTTGAAGGAACGCGGCATCCGCTTCTGCCTTGGCTATGCGGGCGACATGGAGGCCATGGGATTGCGCAACCTTCCATTCACCGCAGGAACGGCGATGGCCTACGGACTTTCCGCAGAGGACGCGCTCCGCAGCATCACCCTCGATGCCGCCGCCGTGCTGGGCGTGGACGACCGACTGGGGAGCCTTGAGGTGGGCAAGCAGGCCACCCTCATCGTTTCTCGCGGTGATGCCCTCGACATGCGGGGCAATGCCCTTACACATGCCTTCATCGACGGGCGTGCCCTAGTGCTGGACGACCACCACCAGCAGCTGTACCGCGTTTACAAGGAGCGGATGGAGCAGGGTCAGTAACCCAGCCGTGTGCGTGCACGCACCAGAACGGTCTGGGCCACGGAACGTGCCTTTTGGGCGCCGATCTGCAATACCCGGTCAAGTTCGGAGGTGTCCGCCATCAGGTGTTGGAAGGTATCGCGCTCGTGACGGAAACCATCGAGCAGTACCTCCAGCAGGGCTTTCTTGGCGTGGCCATAGCCGTAGCCACCCGCACGGAATTTGGCGGCCATGTCGGCAACTGCATCTGCCGGGGCCACCAGCTTGAAAAGGCGGTAGACATTGTTGCCCTCGGGGTCCTTCGGCGCCTCCAGCGGCTGGCTGTCGGTAACGATGCCCATCACGTCCTGCTTCAGCTCCTTCTCGCTGGCGAAGAGACGCACGAGGTTGTTTCGGCTCTTGCTCATCTTCTCGCCATCCGTGCCGGGCACCACCATCACCTGCTCATCGATGCGCGCGTCGGGCACCACGAAGGTCTCGCCCATCTGGTGGTTGAAGCGCTCGGCAACATCCCGGGTGAACTCCAAGTGTTGCTTCTGGTCCCTGCCCACCGGCACGGAGTGTGCATCGTACAGCAGGATGTCGGCCGCCATGAGCATGGGATAGGTGAACAGGCCAGCGTTCACGTCCTCCAGGCGGTCGGCCTTGTCCTTGAAACTGTGCGCAAGTGCGAGGCGTGAGTAGGGGAAGAAGCAGTTCAGGTACCAGCATAGTTCGGTCACCTCGGGCACATCGCTCTGGCGGTAGAACACGCTGCGCTCCGGATCCAATCCGCACGCCAGCCAAGCCGCGGCCACGGCGTTGGTGTTGCTGCGCAGCAGCGCCCCATCCTTGATCTGTGTAAGGGAATGCAGGTCGGCGATGAAGAAGAAGGAGTCGTTGCCCGGCTGCCTGCTTAGTGCGATGGCCGGACGGATGGCGCCGAGCACATTGCCCAGGTGGGGCGTGCCGGTGCTTTGGATGCCTGTGAGGATGCGGGCCATGAGGTGGTACCCTGTTTCGGAACGAAGGCCCGAAGGTACCGGAGTATGATCAGTCCCGACGTATCCTCATGCGTGATCGCTTGATCACGGTGAACGCATGGAGCAGCTCATCCCCGCGTTCCGCGATCGCAGCTGACACTTGTGCGGCTTGTTCCGCCCCTGTCATGCCGTGCGTGCAATACGGCGCGAGATCCATTCGTAACGATGTTGATCTGCCTTATGCATCCTGATGCCGATGCGGCTCCTGGCCGATGAAAGCGTAGACCAGCGCACAGTGGAACGGCCGATCAACGATGGACACGAACTCGTTGTCGCTCGTATCGATCTGCATGGTATGAAGGACCCCGTGGTCCTTTCGGAGGCGAATGCTCCCGGGTCGTTGCTCCTAACCGAGGATAAGGATCTCGGCGAACTGGTTCATCGCCTCAAAGCTGCCCATGCTGGAGTAGTGCTCATTCGCATGCAGGCTCGGATATCCGCATCGGTCAACCGTGGATACCCTTCCATGATGTCCTGTATGGGCTGACCCGCTGCAAGCTTGTCCAAGATAAGATCGACCGGAATACGCGTCCCTTTGATGCAGGGCTTGCCATACATCACCTCCGGGTCCGCCGCAATGTGAAGCCTCCAGTCGAGCATGCTTTAATGGTAAGACCCGTGAAGGTCCATTGCAATGTGCGCACGGCCCTGCTCCTCGCAAGCTGGCTACATTCGTCCTCCCGTTCATGAACCCCCAGCAACCCCACGTCCGCAGCAGGGTGCCCGATGGTGAGCAGCTTCGTTCGCCCATTGCGCGCTGGCTCTTCCTGCCGCTCCGCTGGTTGTACAAGCTGTGGTTCGCCCTGGTGTTCTTCGGCTCGCTGGTGGTCCTGTATCCCTACTTCCGCCTGCTGCTGGGCCATCCCGATCGGTATCCGCGTGCCTTCCGCATGAAGCGTCGATGGGCCTGCTTCCTGCAATGGTCGCTCGGCGTACCCCAGACCGTCGAGAACCGGGGGACATTACCGGAAGGGCCTTACGTGATCTGTTGCAATCACGGCAGCTACCTGGACATCATCCAGATGTACAACCTGATGCCGTCCTACTTCCTCTTCATGGGCAAGTATGAACTGTTGAAGTGGCCGCTCTTCAACATCTTCTTCAAGGGCATGAACATCGCGGTGAACCGGAACAACCGCGTGGAGGCGGCCATGGCCCTGCGGAAGGCCGGCGAGGCCATTGACCGCGGCACCAGCATCGCGCTCTTTCCTGAAGGCACCATCCCCGCCCAGGCACCACGCATGAAGTCCTTCAAGGACGGTGCCTTCCGGCTGGCCATCGAGAAACAGGTGCCCATCGTACCGGTGACCTTCGTGGACCATTGGCGCCTCTTCGGTGAGCCCCTCGAGCTCTTCGCCCGTGCCAGGCCGGGCCGTGCCCGCGCAGTGCTCCATCCACCCGTTCCCACCAGCGGCATGTCCCTTGACGATGTGGTAGCTTTGCGCCACCGGGTGTACGACATCATTGAGGCACCCCTCCTGGAGTTCGCACCCCGCCATGCAGATCACTGAACAGACCCTGGACCGTATCGCAGAGCTGGCCAAGCTGGATTACAGCGACCCTGCCGCACGCGCCGCCATCCTCGCGGACATGGAGCGTGTCCTTGCATTCGTGGAGCGGCTGAACGAGGTGGACACCACCGGTGTGGAGCCCCTGATCTTCATGACCGAGGAGGAGAACGTGCTCCGCCCCGATGCGGTCAACGCCGCAGACATCGTTTCGAAGCAGGATGCACTGCGCAACAGCCCCGTGAAGGACAGCGATTATTTCAAGGTGCCTCGGGTGGTGGAGAAGTGAGCGCCGCGGTCAGTGGGCATCACTCCACCTGGCCCGGGGTGCGGTGCCCAGTTCACGCCATCCGAAGACCAGCGTGATGAGCACGGCGGATGTCATGTTCACCCCGACGAAGGCGTTCACGAAGGTGGCGTCGCCGCCCCACCAGGCTGGCAGCACCGGGATGATGAAGAAGGCGCAGTTGCTCACGATCTGCATGATCAGCAGGATGGTGCCGCTGCGGCTCATGTTGTACGTCCACCCCAACAGGATGGTGAGGCTGATCATGCTCAACAGGAACATGTGCCATGGATAGCCGTCCGGAACACCCTCGCCGATCAACAGCATGGGCAGGTACCACAATCCCCAGGCAAGGCCGATGATCAGGCACGATGCCAGCGCACTGTATTTCTCCTGCATGCGCGTTACACAGAACTTCATCCACGCGGTCTCTTCCACGAAGGCGATGCCCACGATGAAGCCAAGGTTGCGCAACCAATCACGCAGGTTTCTGTAGTCACCGCCGAAGAAGTCGTCCACCACCCAGCCGGGCCAATCGGTCATGCCGAGCAGCACCAGCACGCCGATGCCCACATAGGTGAAGAGGAATTTCCAGGAGAAGGCCAGCAGGTACCATTTGGGGTGCACGTTCCACTTCAAGAAGCCGCCGAACAGCTTGTAGAGCCCTGCCTTGCCTTCCAGGTACCAGGTGAGCAGCACTACGAAGGCCAGGGGGCCGAACACCCGGAAGCGGAACACCATCCAAGCCTCGGGAAAGTCGTGCATGTGCGATCCCTCCGGCACCATCCATTTCACGATGCCCACCACCAGGAACTGGTAGGCCAGGGTGAGCAGGACGAAGACGAGAACCGGGTATTTTTCGACGAAACCTTTCATTGTGTCGGCAGATCGGGGCGCAAGGTAATGCGCGTGGGTCCGCTTGTAAAGGGGGTGCATCCACCCGCTACTTTCGCGCTCCTTATCATCAACCACCATGTACGGCAGTCTCCATGCCCATCTGCAGCGCGAATTGAAGGCCATTGAAGAGGCCGGTCTCTTCAAGCGTGAACGCATCATCACCAGCGAACAGGCCGCTGAGATCACCGTCAATGGGCGCCAGGTGCTCAATTTCTGCGCCAACAACTACCTGGGCCTGTCATCGCACCCCAAAGTGCTGGAGGCAGCTCATGCCACGCTTGACACCCATGGGTTCGGCATGAGCAGTGTGCGCTTCATCTGCGGCACGCAGGACATCCACAAGGAGCTGGAGGCCAAGCTGGCCGTCTTCCATGGTACCGAGGACACGATCCTTTATGCGGCCTGTTTCGATGCCAACGGCGGGGTGTTCGAGCCCCTGCTCGGGGAGGAGGATGCCATCATCAGCGATGCGCTCAACCATGCCAGCATCATTGACGGGGTACGCCTGTGCAAGGCCAGGCGCTATCGCTATGCCAACAACGACATGGCGGACCTGGAGGTGCAGTTGAAGGCGGCCCGCATGGATGGTGCCCGCCACATCATCATCGTCACTGATGGCGTCTTCAGCATGGATGGCATCGTGGCCGACCTGAAGGGCATCTGCGACCTGGCCGACCGCTATGAAGCCCTGGTGATGGTGGACGAGTGCCACGCGGCAGGTTTCATCGGCAGGACCGGTCGCGGCAGCGTGGAGCATTGCGGTGTGATGGGCCGGGTGGATATCATCACCGGCACGCTGGGCAAGGCGTTGGGCGGAGCCATGGGGGGGTACACCACCGGCCGCAAGGAGATCATCGAGATGCTCCGCCAGCGCAGCCGGCCCTACCTGTTCAGCAATTCGCTGGCCCCGGCCATCGTTGGTGCCAGTATCGCGGTGATCGACCTGTTGAGCGGCAGCACTGAATTGCGCGACCGGCTGGAGCGCAACGTGGACCGCTTCCGTACCGGCATCGAGGCCCTGGGCTTCAAGACGCGCGGATCCGGAGCGGCCATCGTACCGGTGATGCTGGGCGACGCCAAGCTCAGCCAGGTGATGGCGGACAGGTTGCTGCAGGAGGGTATCTATGTCATCGGCTTCTTTTATCCGGTGGTACCCAAGGACACCGCCCGCATCCGGGTGCAACTGAGCGCAGCCCATACGGACACGCACATAGACCACGCCCTGGCCGCATTCGCCAAGGTGGGACGCGAGCTCGGGGTGATCCACTAACAGCGGGTTCTACGCCCTTCCACACCTGTTGGCGGTCAGTGGGTCGGCCACCGTTCCTCCTCGGCTTTGAACAGGGGTTTGTTGGTTTCGCGGAAAAGGATCTATCTTCGCAGCCCGTTTTC
The DNA here is from genome assembly GCA_964559165.1 of uncultured Chryseobacterium sp. Lineage (GTDB taxonomy): Bacteria > Bacteroidota > Bacteroidia > Flavobacteriales_F > PHOS-HE28 > PHOS-HE28. The sequence continues at coordinate 1,379 of CAZLGY010000038.1, read as the reverse complement.
GGGGAAACCCTTTCATAAAAGCACACACCCGTGGCTTCGACGACACACACCACCAGCATGGCCAACGCGGCCACCGTGCAGCCCGAATGGCTCATTGTGGACGCTGAGAATGAGGTTCTTGGACGCCTCGCCAGCAAGGTCGCCATGATCGTACGTGGCAAGCACAAGCCGTCCTTCACCCCGCATGTCAACTGTGGCGATCATGTCATCGTGATCAATGCCGACAAGGTCCGCCTTACCGGTGGCAAGATGGGTTACAAGGAATACCAGCGCTTCAGCGGCTACCCCGGTGGCCGTTCCGTGGAGATCGCCCAGGACCTGATCACCCGCAAGCCGGAAGCAATGGTGGAGATCGCCGTGCGCGGCATGCTCCCCAAGAACCGCCTGGGCCGTCGCCTGTTCAACAACCTCCATGTGGTTGCCGGTGCCGCGCACAAGCACGAAGCCCAGAAGCCCCGTACGTTCGACTTGAACACGATCAAGTAAGATGGAACCTGTCATCAGCCTCGGCCGTCGCAAGACCTCCGTTGCCCGTGTCACCCTCACCGAGGGCACCGGCGAGATCACCGTCAATGGCCGCGATGGGAAGGAGTACTTCCCCATCACCATGCAGCAGTTCAAACTGCAGCAGCCCTTCAAGCTCACGGACACCGTGGGCAAGTTCGATATCGTTGCCCGCGTGGACGGCGGTGGCATCACCGGCCAGGTGGATGCCCTGCGCCTGGGCATCGCCCGCGCCCTGGTGGCCGTGGATGCCGAACACAAGCCCAAGCTGAAGGCCGAAGACCTCATGACCCGCGACCCCCGTGCCGTGGAGCGCAAGAAGTTCGGTCGCAAGAAAGCTCGCAAGCGTTACCAGTTCAGCAAGCGTTAACGTCCCAGCGCTTGTTCAGGATCCAATCCCGCTGGACCGTTCGCCTGCAGCAATGCATGTGGCCGCTACCAGCGGGATGCCTGTGTCATCGGGAACAAGGAAAGTGAACTAAACAACAAGGACAATGCCCCGTTTGGATTTCAAACAACTGCTCGATGCCGGCGTGCACTTCGGTCACCTGAAGCGCAAATGGCATCCCAACATGGCGCCCTACATCTTCGACGAGAAGAAGGGCATCCACATCATCGACCTCAACAAGACGGCGGTGAAACTGGAGGAGGCGACCGCTGCCATGAAGAACATCGCCCGTGGAGGCAAGAAGATCCTCTTCGTGGCCACCAAGAAACAGGCCAAGGACATCGTGGCGGAAAAGGTGAAGCCCACCGGCATGCCTTTCGTTACCGAGCGGTGGAGCGGTGGCATGCTCACCAATTTCGGCACCATCCGACGCACCATCAAGAAGATGGCCACCATCGATCGCATGAAGACCGATGGCACCTTCGAC
>CAZLGY010000037.1:0-25169 GCA_964559165.1 uncultured Chryseobacterium sp. | reverse complement strand
AAACCGCCTGACCTCCACTATCACATGGCCGAACCTTGGGGAAGCTTACAGGTGGAGCACAAGAGCAAGGGCAAGGACCTGGACAAGGCTTTCATCCAGGCCAACGACTACTTCCACGGCCTCAAGGAGCACGAGAAGCCCCACTGCGCCTCGCTCTCCGCCACCCGCATCATGTGTTCGATCACCTCCGCATCGTTCTTCTCCTTGGGCACGTAGCGGTACACGCTCGCGCTCAAGTCCAACAGCTTGCAGGCCCGGCGTTCGCTGTACTGGCGCTGTTCGACCAGCCGGCGTACGATCGCTTGCTTATCGTCCGGGCCTACAACTTTCCCTCGATGATCTCCTTGAGCACCTGGCGGTCCATCTGCGCCTCGGTGTACATCTTCTCCAGCCGGGCATACTTGGCCTTGAGCTCCTTGAACTCCTTTAGCTGGTTGGCGTCCAGGCCGCTGTACTTGGCCTTCCACTGGTAGAACGTGGGCTGGCTTACTCCGTGCTCCCGGCAGATGTCCGCCACTTTGCGGCCCTGCTCATGCTCGCGCAGCATCGCTACGATCTGCGCTTCCGTCCATTTACTCTTCTTCATTGCTCCAAAGTTCAGGTGGGTTGTGGGTTTCTACTATCCCACGGACCTGATCTTGGGGGAGCTACAATCAATTACACCAAACTATTGTGTTAATTCATTCTTGTAAATCACGCCATTCTTCATTATCAGTTTAAAGTGATCTGTTGGGTTTTCCAATAAATTAATATTTTCTAATGGGTTGCCATCTAATATAATAAGGTCTGCATATGCTCCGACTGAAATTTCACCAAGTTTACCTAATGGATAAGGATTTCTTTCCCCGCACATACTTAATAATTCTGCATTATCATGAGTAGCCATTTTTAAAATTTCAAACGGAGTGTACCAACGAGTTAATTTTGTTAGAATGTGGCCTTGATTCCCTACCGTAGAAGAATCAAATAAATGATCCGTTCCAAATGCTACTTTTATTTTATACTTTTTCGCCATCTTATAGGCATTATCAGTCCCATTTATGACTTCCATCTGTTTTTTCCAGTTTGAACTTCCTTCGGGATAAGGAGTTACATCATTATCGTTTAAGAAAGGTTGTAAACTCCACCAAACTTTTTTATCAGCCATTAATTTTGCTGTCGTATCATTAATTAATTGAGCATGTTCTATACATTTTACACCTGCCGAAATAGCCCTTCTAACCGATGTATTGTTGTAAGCATGAACCGTAACATAAGTCCCCCAATTTTCTGCAGCTTCTACTGCCGCTCTAATTTCTTGCTCAGTATACTGAGAAACATCAATAGGGTCGTACATGGAAATTATTCCACCGCCGGCACATAATTTAATTTGCGTTGCACCCTGTCGTAATTGAACCCTTGTCTGTTTTAATACTTCATCATAGCCGTCAGCAATTGCTGTCATTCCTGTTTTTGACAAATATGATAATTCGCCATCGTTAGGAACTGAAGTAGGTAAGTCAAAATCGCCATGTCCACCTGTTTGTGAAATAGCGGCACCGCTTGGGAATACTCGCGGCCCTTTAACAAGACCCATATCAATAGATTTGGCTAATGAAAATACATTTCCTCCCATATCTCTGACAGAAGTAAATCCACGCATTAGTTGTTTTTCCGCATAATAAGAAGCCAATAGATTCATAAATCCTATATCAGCAGTATGTATTGCCGGAGCAGGAAGATTTTCCAGTATAAGGTGAACGTGGGCATCTATCAACCCTGGCATTAAGTACTTTCCTGTACCATCAATTATAGTAATGTCATTTGATGTAACATTAGAAAAAAACGTATCAATTTTAGATATAATAGAACCCTCAATTAAAACATTGGTCTTAACTAGTTTATTGTCTATTCCATTAAATACTTGAACATTTATAATTAATATTTTGGATTGGATAGGTTGTCCTTGGCTTATCGAATGGATTAATAATGCTAAAATAATTAGAAATTTGTTTTTCATTTTTAATGTAATTTTTAAATATAACGGTTTGGGCTCATCGTTCGTAAGGGATTTCAGGGCTCATAATGCGGATGCCCTGGAAACCGGTGCGGTAAGCCAAATATAGCGGTCCTTGGTGAATACGTGCATCGGCATTCCATCTTGCGGGTGGCTGCGGTAGCAGGTGGGTCGCGCAGGGGAGTTCCTCCGCACCTACGGGCTCACCAGGTGGATGCCCACCTGCGCATAGGGCGCACCGCCCAGGCTGTTGAGCATGGCAAAGGGCTGGTCGCCGAAGAAGCCGCGGAAGAACTCGTTCCCCCCGGGCAGTTCGTCGGCATCGAAGCTCCAGTCGTGGCGGTAGCCGGCCTGCACGCTGAGCCACACGAAGCCCTTCAGCTGGCGCTGGTACTCGGCCCGCAGGCGCAGCTCTCCCCGGCGCACCTCGAAGCTGTTCTCGTTCGTGCTCAAGGCCTGGATGCGGTAGCTCTGGCCCTCCAGCTCGTAACCGGTGAGCAACAAGCTGCGCGCGCTGAAGGTGCGGCGGTAGTGCGCACGCGCAGGCAACAGTACCTCAGTGCCCCATTTGCGGTTGGCTGCCGTGTAGTTGTACATGAGCACCGGGATGAAGTTCACCGAACCCACCCGGTAGGTGCGGCTGAGGCCCACACCCCACTGCAGCCGGTCGTGCGGGCGCCTGCCCCAGAGCGCGGCCACGCTGCCACGCAGATACTGCAGGCCCTGCGGGTCGTCCAGGAAGTAGTCGCCGCTGAGGTCGGCGCTGGCCTGCACGATCAGGAACTGCGTTTCGGTAAGGGGTTTGAAGAGCGTGGTGTGGAGCCCGGTGGTGCGCAGTCCACGGTCAGCCAATCGGTTCATCAGACCGGCGCTTTCAAGGGTCTCCACGCGGTCGCTGATGGCGTAGCGTGTGTCCCAGTAGGTGGCACCCACCTGCCAGATGATGCTGTTGCGCGACACCACAGGGATGTTCGCCTGCATGCGGAGCCCTCCGGTGTAGGTGGCACGGCCCCGTTCAGCGGTGGGTGGCTCGGCATCTTCGGCCCAGCTGCCGCGCGGGGAGAAACGCAGGTCGTAGGCGCCTTGTGCATCCCACATCACCGAGATGAAGCGGGCGGGACTTTGGTCGAGGATCTTCTGGCTGCAGAAGCGCCTGGCCTTGTCGTCCGCAAAGCCCAGGTCGTCGTACTGGCTGTAGTCCTCCTCGTCGCTGGCGGGGATGGTGTCAGGCTGTGCCAAAAGGCCGGCCGGGACCAGCAGGGCGAGGAACAGAAGCGTGCGCACTGGCATGGATCACTTGGCCTGCAGGCGCTTCCACACGTCGGTACGGCCCAGGGCCTTCACACCGATGTAGCCGCGGATGTCGAGGGTGTTGGCATCCTTCAAGGTGATCACGCAGCTGTAGGTGTTGCCGTTCTCGGGGTCGTAGATGGTGCCCTCGCTCCATTCCTCGTTCCCCCCGTACGTGAAGTCCTTCAACAGGCGGTAGCCGCGCAGCGGTACCGTGCGCAGGGACTCATCCGGGTTGTTCTTGTCCACCTTGGGCTGGCCCGTGTTGGGGTCGTTGGGCTCGCGCAGCCACACGATCTTGCCGTAATACTTGGCGCCGATCTTCTCGATCTTCACGCGGGCCTTGCCATGGCTGGGCTCCCAAACGCCGATGAGCCGGTCACCGGCATCAGGCGGTGCCTGGGCCAGTGCCGCGGAGCAGGGGAGGAGGAGCAGGGCGATGAACAGGAGGGTGGTTCTCATGGTGCAACGGTGAGTTCAAGGGTGAAGCTACCGATCACGTGCCGATCCGCTTCACTGTCGGCATCGAGGTCCAGGTCGGCCACCACGGTGACATTGCCAGAACGGAGCAACGCGGCCAGATCGGGCTGTTCGGCGGCCACCGTGAGCGATACGCGGGCAGCGTCTGCCGGGAAGGGGTTCAGGACGGCCACCTGCCGCATGCCCTGATCACCGCCCACCCATTGCACGCTGGCGCTGCGGATGCCCTGCAGGCCGCTGCTGTCGGCCCCCGCGAGGGTGACACTGGTGAGGCGCACATCACGCAGGTCGTCCAACGTGTGGCCCTGCCCCTGGAGGAAGTCCTCCAGCCCGGTGGACCAATCGCCCTGGGCGGTGTTGGTGCCCTCGAACAGGGGACCGGCGGCCGTAAGGGTTACGGGACCGCTCTCGAAACGGATGCGATCCGTTCCTGAACAGGCACAGAAGACCAGCAGGAGCAGGGGAAGGAGCGGGAAGCGTGGCATGGCGGGGTCCGAAGCTACGCAATGGACGCTCCAGAAGGTTGGTTGGTTCGATGCACCCCGGTGCGAAGGCCTGGAGCGGAGCGAGGCCTGCGCGCTACGCTGCGGTGGTATTGCAGGCGGGTCTTCACATCATCTCCTCCAGCTCCACCGGAGCGCTTTCCGACCTGTCCACGATGATGGCTGCGAACGGTCTTGTGGTGAAGGACTGTACTGCTCCGACCGTTCTCCTGTACCGGAGGGTGATGACTCCGTTCCCGTCCTTTTCCAGCCGGACCGGGGTTACCTGCGTGGCAGTATCGGTTTCCGGCAGTATGACGGCGATGACGAACTCCCGTTCGAAGTCTATTTCGGTCGGTCTTCCATCCGCTCCCATGGTCGTCGCCATCCCGAAGACGGCATTGAACTCCACTGCTGTCATGATCCCCGGGTCCGCGATGTCGGTGACCGTGTTCCTCACGAAGTAATTCCGGGCCTCCTTGAACTCCAATTCCCGGGCCCCTTCAATGTCCTCATGGACCGATACCGATGTGCCATTGTTCCCCGCATTGTTGGGGGGCGGTGCACTGTGGCAACCTGCGATGAACAGTGCCAGTGATACAGCGGATGCTGGAAGTAAATGCTTCATGTGTGTCTGTCTTGTTTCCGTTGTTGGTCCGGCAGTCCGGGATCCGTACCGACCATGGCCGGCCCGGGTCCAGGCGCACCCCAGGGAGGCGGTCGGAACGGGTGCTAAGCTACGATGGCGTCGAACCCCAGGTCCGATGCAGCGGCAGGAACGCGCAGGTCGGTGAAGCGATCTGCGTCGCCGCGTCGTTTGTGATGGAAGAACGTGGCCGGGGTGTCCTTCCGCGGATGACATCCAAGGGTGCGCCAAACGTCGGCCTCTCCTGCGTCATGTGCGAAGACGGCCATCACATGCACACGAGCGCGGACGGCGGCACGGACCAAGCGGGGCGCGCTGTTCATGCGAAGCAGGGCCACATCACCCACATGCAGCAGCGGTCGCAGGACATGAAGTCCGCGGTGCGTTCCCACCGTGGCGATCAACGCTTGCAGCAGATCACCGCCCGGTGATCGTACCGTGAGCAACAGATGCTGCGGTCCCTCCGGATGGAAGAAGCGCCAGCGCAAGGTATCGGCTGTCCAGTGCGGCCGAACCGGAGCGTTGTCCGTGGCTGCGAGTGCGGCCAGTTCCTCCAGCGCGGCATCCGTTGGACCGGTGGTGGCCCCGCCAGGAAGTTGTTGCACCAACCGTTGCAGGTCGAACGCCGTGGTGGCCGTTCCCAAGAGCTTTGACCGGGCCACCTGCATCGCCGTGGCGAAGGGCGCCAGCACCCGCCTTCCCCAGAAGCAGCCGGAGAGCTCCTGGTAGCGGAGACCCCGGAATACGGGGGCGCTGTTGGGATTGGATCCGTTCACGAAGAGGTGGGGTACATCACCGCTGGCGCTCAGTATGATACGAACGCCGGCTCCGCCGCTCCGCTGGTCTGCACGGACGCTCAGGTCGATCAGGGCGGGAATGCGTTCCACCGCACCATGGACCATCCATGGCAGGAACAGGCGGTCCGCGATGCCCACCACCTGTTGGTGCTCGTCCAGTGCCACACGCATGGCGGCCATTCCCTCGGGCACGTGGGGTGCGCAGCTGTAGAGCCAATGGCGATAGTGTGCGGCAGCCTGGTGGGAGCCGCCGCCGTGCATGCCAGCGGCGTGCGCGAGCACGGCGGGGTGCAGGTCCTCCGTGCCGGGCACCACGGTGATCCGGGCCGCAGTGCTCATGGCTCAGGCAAAGGGGGGGGCACCACCCGTAACGCGCACCTGTTGTCCCGTGGTGTAGCCGGCCTGTGCCGATGCGAGGAACACGATGGCCTGCGCAACCTCCGTGGCCGTGGCGAGCCGTTTCAACGGGCTGCTGGCACGCAGTTGCCCAAGCGCCACCGGACCTGTGCCGCGGGTAAGGTCGGTCTCCACCATGGACGGCGTCACCTGGTTGACAAGGATGCCATGCGGCGCGAGCTCCACGGCAAGGCTTCGGGTGAGGCCGGTGAGCGCCGATTTGGCCACGATGTACTTGAGGTGTTCGCGGGGAGGAACCTCGGTCGCCACCGTTCCAAGGTTGATGATGCGTCCACCGCCCCGGGCGATCATGCCCGGCACCACGGCCTGTGCGCAGAGGAATGCACCTTTGACGATGACGTCGATGTCGCGTTGCACATGGTCCCATGTGGTCTCCTGGAAGGGCTGTCCATGGAAACCTGCTGCCGCGCCGTTCACCAGCACATCCACCGTTCCCCAGGTCTCCGCGACGGTGCCCACCAGCTGTGCCACGGCGGTTTCATCCGCAACGTCGGCACGAACCGCCATGGCCTGTCCACCAGCGGCGTTGATCTCTTCCACCACGGCCTGTGCATCGGCTTCGGCCTGCCTGTAGTTCACCACCACCCGGGCGCCATGGAGCGCGAACAGCTTGGCGGCGGTGGCCCCGATGCCGCGCGCAGCGCCGGTGATGAGCACCACTTTGTCCTGGAGGCCGGTCGATAAGGCGTTCGTTCGAAGTTCTTCCATACTGGGGGGCGTGAAGTCCTGGCGGGTGACCCCGGCGGTGATCCGTGCCTGCAGCCATGCGGCACCCTGCGCACCGAGCTCCATCCGTTGGGTGAAACTACGGGTGCTGGCCGATACGGTGGCCACCTGGGACCGCAAGGCAAGTGTGGTGGCGGCTTGCGGTGGGGGCTCCGTGAAGGTGGCCGCGAAGTCCTGGAAGAGCGCGGTGCGCCCGGGAAGGAGCATGCCCACCACGGTTGAAAGCAGGGCGAGGCCGGCCATGTTGGTGGCCAGTGCGGCATCCATCGTGGCGTGGCCGATGAGCGCTGCGAAGGAGCTCAGCTGGGCGGTCCCCCAACGCACCCGGGCATCAACGGAGACCCCCTTATGCAGGGCCTCCAGCTCGAACGCGGACAGGGGGGGGGGCTCCTCGAACAGGCCGGCACCGGTTCCTGCCGCCACCGGTGTTCCAGCGGCTGTCCGTTGCAGTGCCATGCGCCCCCTGGTCACCACATGGTCCGTGCCGGCGCGCAGCACGCGGTAGTCCACCATCGGGGCATCCCCGGGACCATCGGCTGTGCAGGCCAGTTGCACCTGTTCGCCAGGGAAGATCGGCTTGATGAACTGTGCGTTGATGCTGGTGATGCGCCAGTCCGTGCCGCCCAGCAGGCCCTCCACGGCCAGCGGCAGGTGCAGGATGGGGAGCATGCCGTGCACCACGTTGTCCGCGAATTGGCTGCGCGCACCGAAGCCGGGGTCCATGTGCAGGGGGCTGCGATCACCGGAGAAGGCTGCGAACCGTTCCATGGTGGTGCGGTCCATGGTGAGCGCACCGGTGATGTGGGACCGTTGCGGCACCATGGTCAAGCGGGGAATTCGAGCGTAAGGGTGTCGGGCGCCGGGATGTCGCTATCGCCGGGCCAGCGGAAGAGACCGCCACCTGTGGGGGTCAGCACCGAGCGTTCGAGGAACTCCAGGATGGGCCGGTTCCTCGGTGTGGGCATGTGCTGCAGGAGCAGCCTGGGATCGCCGCTTTCGCGGGCCAGGCGCTGGGCCACGTGGATCAGCGTCTCCTCCACCATGCGCCCCATCACGCGGCAGCTGAGGATGAGGTCGGTGACCACCGGGCCATCGGGGGTGTGCAGCCGCATGCCCAGGATGCCGGTGAGGCCCGCATCGCCGAAACGATCGCTGACACGGAAGCACCAGAGCGCGTGGCCGGGCGTGTCGCGGAAGGCAAGGAGCTCCTCGTGGGAAAGCCTGCGCGTGCTCAGGTTGAACTGGTTGGTCTTCGTGAACAGCTGGTGGACGCGCGGAATATCCGCGTCGCTCACCGGCTGTGCGACCACACGCATCTCCAGCGAGCGCAACCAGCCGGTCACATCACCTGCCCGGAGGCGCGCCTCGGTGCGCTCCCGTTCTGCGGCGTAGAGCGCTGTGCGCGCGCGGTCCTCATCGGTCTGCACGTTCTCACCCAGGATCGGCAGCGCACGCAGGAAGGAGGTGTACAGGAGCTTGTTGGCCGGCAGTTCCGGAACCTGCACGAGCGGCAGGAAGTTCCGCACACGCTCGCGCTCCACGGGGTTGTCGTCCAGGAAGAGGGTGTGGCGTTCACCGAGGTTGAGCTCCCGGAGCATGTCGGCGATGTTGCCGGCCTTGTCGTTCCAGTTGATGCGCCAGGAGACCAGGTCCGACCGGCGCAGGATCATCTCCGGATGGTTGTCCATGGCTTCGAGGGCCACGGCTTCGTCGTTCTTGCTGGCCACGGCGAGCAGCACGCCGCGTTCCTTCAGCGCCTTGAGGTGCCGCTGGAAGTCGGCGAAGCTCTCTCCCAATGCATCGTGGCCCCCCAGCCGCAGTCCCTGCCACCCATCATCGCCCACGATACCGCCCCAGAGCGTGTCGTCCAGGTCGAGCACGATGAGCTTGATGGCCGCTCCGTGTCGCAAGGCGTGCTGTTGCACCAGTTCGCGTGCGGCCTGCTGGTAGTAAGCCGGGCTGAAGGGCGTCTTGGTCATGTACCACAGCTTCGGTGCCCACGCCTGCTGTCCCACGGCATGCATCCACCGAAGGCTGTTCATCAGGTGCACGCCCCGCTGTCCGGCCAGGCGCTCGGCCAGGCGTGCGTTCATGCGCAGCAGTACACCATGCGCGCCCCGCAGGGGGTCGAGCTCATCGGGGCCATGATGCTCGGCAGGGTCGATGGTCCACAGGGGGAGGTGGATGGAGTTGAAGCGGGCAGCCGCTTGGAGGACGGCATCGGCGAAGGCATCCACCTCGGCCTCCACCTCCGTCCAGTGCGAGGTGCCCAGCGAATGCACCCGTTGGAACGCACGGCTCACCCGTTCCGGACGGGTCCATACAAGCGCGATGCGCCCTTCACCTGGTTCCTCGGCAAGGCTGCGCAGCACCTGGTCCAGCGGAGCGGAACGCACCTCGAACAACCCTTCGGCCTCCTTGCGCAGGATACCTGCGAAGTTGGCCGTGTGATGGTCGGCGATGAGCAGTACTTCGATGGGGGAGGTCTCCATGGTCAACCCGCCAAGCGATCGGCGAGGTGTTTCGCGAGGGTGGTCGGTGTCACAGGTGGTCCGGCGAACAGCTCGGTGAGGTCGTTGTCGCTCAACGAAAGCGTCCTTCCGAACCGTTCCTCCATGGCTTCCTCCAACGCCACCAGGAAGTTGGCGATGCCAAGCGAGTCGAGGACCCCACCCTCGCCCATCAGGACCACATCCGCACCGGTGGGCACCTGTTCATCGTTGGGCAGCAGGTCGTTCATACCGGTGATCACCTGCGTCAACAGCTCGGCAATGGCGGTGGTCGTGGGCGTTGCGGTTCCGTTCATGGTGGTGGCCGTGTTCAGGTCAGGGGGTCTCGGTACCAAGGCGTTCGGCGAGCGCATCCCGCATGCTGCCCAGAAGAGCGGAGCGGTAGGCGGGGAGGGGGGCTTCCAGGGCCTTCAGGATGCGCTTGTGACCCGCCCGAGCGGCCTTTTCAGGCCAAACCTCCTGGTTCTCCACGATGGTGAGGCACTCGAACAGGGTCGCATCGGATCCGGTGATGCCGAGTTCCACGAACCTGTCCAGGTGGTCGCGTGCATCCAGCCCAGCGCTCCAGATGCTGCTGAGGACGAGGTCACGCGCCTCGATCGATCCATGGTCGTCCAAGGCGGCCATCAACGCTTCGAGGCTACCCGCGGCCTTCACTTGATGCAGCATGTCCGCGATGCGCGTTCGCACTTCTTCGGACCCCGTCGCCACCCACGCACGAACCAGTGGACCGATGGCCTTGGCATCACCGTGCGCACCGATGCGTTCCAAGGCCGCCATGACCTGTTCATCGTCGCCACTGCCGAGCGCCGCGAGCGCCAGCTCGCTGCGCTTACCCTTCGTTCCGCTCGCGCTCATGGCGCAAAGGTCGCACTTGGCAGCGCCACTTCGATCAGATGCTGACGTAGCTGCGACGACCTGGGCGGCGCTTGAACTTGTAGCTCAGCTCAAAGCTCAGGAAACTGACCGAGTCCAGGAGGCCGGGATTGCCGCGTGGGCTGGTGAACACCGGGTCGGGTGTGCCATTGGAGCCCCTGCCGGTGGGGTCGCTGATGTACCGGGCCAGGGCCTGCTGGACGGGGTCGCCAACGTAAGCCGCGTCGATCTCATCAAAGGTGGCATAGCGGTCGCTCACGTCGTCGATCATGTCGTCCATGAACATGATGTAGCTGAACTCCATGCCCACGCTCATCTGCTTGGTGAGCATGTAGCGGATGCCCGCACCCATGGGCACACCCACATGCCAGGGGCTGATGCGCTGGGTGCGGCCCGATTCGTTTGTGGCGGTCCCACCTTCGGTCATCCAGCTGTAGAGGTCGGTCTCGTACACACCATCGCGCTGTACCACCTCGGCATCGGGGTCGCTCGCAGGCGCATTGCCCAACTCGCCTGTTCGCCAGCTGTAGTATCGGTTCTCCAGCGCGATGTCGCCCCGGAACAGGTCCGCCTTGGGACGCCCATGGTAGATCCCGAGCCCGATCTGGAACGTCATGTAGAAGCGCTGCTGGAACAACGGGGTGAAGGGCTCGCGGTAGGCGTTCAATACCAGGTGGCCGGAGGCACCCACCAGGTCGTTCCGAAAGCTGAGGCCTCGGCCGTAGTTCTTCAATTCCTTGACGTCCATTCCCTTGATGGGCGCCCGTTCATCATACCCCACCCTGAACCAGCTGATGCGCCCTTCACAGGTCAGTGAACGCGTCACGTAGCGCTTGGGATTGTTCAGGAAGTCGCGGAAGGTGACCTGCACGCCGGGACGCAGGCCGTTCCACTGCATGGCCCGGTCATAATTCCCGAGGTCTCCATGGTAGTGGGTGACCAATGGGCTGACACCGATCTCCAAGTGCCGCTGGGCCACCGTTGCAAGCGGCACCAGGGATAGCATCAACAGGGTGAAGGTTCCGCGCATGGTACTACCGTTCCAGTGTCCACCAAGTTACTTGATAGACGCGAACCACGGCAATGGTTGCCTCTTTATCGCCGCGGGCCGAAGAGGGCCGTGCCCACCCGCACCAACGTGCTGCCACAGTTCACGGCCAGGGCAGCATCACCGCTCATGCCCATGCTCAGCGTGTCGAATTCCGGATGGCCCGCTCGTGCCCCCTTCTTGAGCCGGTCGAACAGGTCCGCCAGGCCCCTGAACTCCCTGCCCACCAGCCCCTCGTCATCCGTGTTGCTGGCCATGCCCATGAGCCCGCGCAGTTCCACGGAGGGCCACCGCTGTCCATCCCATTCGGAGATGAGTGCCTCGGCCTCGTTCGCATCGAGACCATGCTTGGTCTCCTCGCAGGCGATGTGCACCTGCACCAGCACCCCGATGCGCCGGTCGGCCGCAGCGGCGCGCTTCTGTATCTCGTCCAGCAGTTCCGGGCCGTCCACGCTGTGGATCAGCCGCACGAACGGGGCGATGTACTTCACCTTGTTGCGCTGGAGATGGCCGATGAAATGCCACTCGATATCGGCAGGCAGCAAGGGCTGCTTGTCGCGGAGTTCCTGCGGGTAGTTCTCTCCGAAGGCGCGGTGCCCAAGGTCGTACAAGGCGCGTATCTCCTCCACGCTGCGGGTCTTGCTCACCGCCACCAGCCGCACATGGGTCGGAAGGCCCGCACGCACGTGGGCGTATCGTTCGGCGAGCGTCCCGTGGTCAGGCATCCTCGAGCGGGTAGATCACCAGGCCGCTGCGCAGCTTGGGTTCGATGTAGGTGCTCTTGGGGGGCATGGTACCGCCCGTATCGGCCACCGCCTGCAGTGATGCAAAGGTGACCGGATGCAGGTGGAAGCCCATGCGTCCGGGTGCATTGCAGGCGTTCTCAAGGGGCGCGGTCCCCTCGGCACCCGGAATGAACCGGATGCGCGGGTCGCTGCGCAGGTCGGTGATGCCGAGCAGTGGACCGAGCACCTGTGCGCTCAACCTGTCCGCATCGAGCTGCGCCACGGGATCCGTTCCGGTGGGGGGCGCCAGGTTGAAGCGGAACCAGCCCTCACCGCAGCGCAAGCCCACCGATCCCGGGGCGGAGCGCGGACCTGTGCAGGGCTCCAGGCCGGATCCGGTGCGCAAGGCCTCCAGCACCCTGCGTTGTGTGGCACTGTCCACATCCACCACCAACCGGTCGAAGTTGTAGATGTGCAGATCGGGCTCGGGTACGATGAGGGCGAGGCACCAGGCCTGAGGGTCGACATCGGAGGCGCCCGTGCGATCCGCGAGGCGTGCGCTGGATGCCATCCTGTGATGACCGTCAGCGATGTAGAGCGCAGGCACCTGGGCAAAGGCCTGTTGCAGGTGCTTCCGGACCAGCGGGTCGCTTACCGCCCACATCCGATGCCGCACACGGTCGGTGGTGGTGAAGTCCTGGTCCGGGCGCAGCGCGGCGATGGGCTGCAGCAGCTGCTGCCACTCCGTGCCACGTGGCGTGCACAACAGCACGGGTTCCGCGTTGATGCCGGTATGGGCGAGGTATTCCGCGAAGAGGTTCTCGCGTGCGGTGAGGGTCTGTTCGTGCACCTTGATCCGGCCATCACGGTAGGCCGCGATGCTCACGCCGGCGATGATGCCGCGTGAGACACCGCCCCGTGCATGCTGCTCATACACGTAAAAACAAGCCTCTGCATCTCGCTCAAGGACGCCATTATCGCAGAACCCCTTGAAGGCCTCCCGGATGCGGTGGAAGCGTTCGGCGCGGTTGCCCTGGTGATGTGAACTTTCCTCGGGGTGGATGACGTGCAGGAAGGTGTAGGGATTGCCTGCGAGCTTCTCGGCGAGCTGCTCCTTGGTGTAGGAGATGTACGACCGTGACCCCACAAGGTGGGCCTTGTCGGCCGCAGGCCTCCAGGCGCGGAAGGGCCGCAGCTCGATCATCCCTGCACGTGTGCGGTCCCGTGCCAGCTGACGATCCGTTCCACCAGCTCTGCGCCCACACGGCCCTGTGCTTCCGCAGTGGCGGCACCGATGTGGGGTGTGAGGCTGATGCCTGGTTGCGAGAGGATGTCCGCGCGCGGTTCGGGTTCGTTCACGAAGACGTCCAGGGCTGCTGCACGCAACCTGCCGCTTTTCAAGGCTGCCAGCAGGGCATCCTCGTCCACGCTGCCGCCGCGCGCCGTATTCACCAGCACGGCACCCTCCTTCATCCACGAAAGCTCGGTGGTGCCGAGCACGGGCTGCCCATCCTTCTGGGCGGGCACATGCAGGCTCACGGCATCACTTTGCTCCAACAGCTCGCGCAGGTCCACCTTCTTCACCGGCACACGCACGTTCACGCCGCCGATCTCCAGTTCAAGGGCTTCAACGGTGGCACTGTTGTCCACATAGAGCACCCGCATGCCACAGCCCAGGGCGTAACGTGCGGTCCACTGGCCGATGCGGCCGAAGCCGATGATGCCCAATGTCTTGCCCCGCAATTCGAAACCCTTCTCGTACTCCTTCTTCAGGGCCTTGAAGTTGGAGGCGCCTTCTGCTGGCATGCGGCGGTTGGACAGGTGAAGGCTCCGCATCAGGGAGAAGAGGTGTGCCATCACCAGTTCCGCCACCGAGATGGAGGAGGAGGCCGGCGTGTTGATGACCGGGATGCCCTTGCCCTTGGCATGGGCCACGTCGATATTGTCCAATCCCACACCACCACGCCCGATGAGCTTCAGCCCGGGACAGGCATCGATGAGGTCCTTGCGCACCTTGGTGGCGCTGCGCACCAGCAGCACGTCCACCCCCTGCTTGTTCACGTGGTCCGCAAGCGCTTCCTGCGGTACGTTGTCCGTGGTCACGGTGAAGCCTTCCTCCTGAAGTGCGGCCACCGCGCTGGCGGCCAGTCCATCATTGGCGTGGATGCGCATGGGTCAACCGTTCTTGTGTGCGAAGTGTTCCATCACATCCACCAGCACCTGTACGCTCTCCACGGGCAGGGCGTTGTACATGCTGGCGCGGTAGCCTCCCACACTGCGGTGGCCACGTATGCCGCTGATACCGGCCTCTTTCCACATGGCGTCGAAAGCGGGCTCCAAGGCGGCATCGTTCAGTACGAAGGTGGCGTTCATCACGCTGCGGTCCTCTGCGGCGGCCGTGCCGCTGAAGAGCGGCAGGCGGTCGATGGCACCGTAGAGCAGTGCGGCCTTCTCTCCGTTGCGCTGCTCCATGGCAAGCACACCGCCCATCTTCTTGATCCACTCCAGGGTGAGCATGCTCACATACACGGCGAATACGGGCGGGGTATTGTACATGCTCTCCTTGGCCCCATGGTTCTTCAGGTCCAACATGGGGCTCAATGTGCGGCCGGTGCGGCCCAGGCGCTCGGGGTCGAAGAGGTACACGGTGGCGCCGGCGGGTCCCATGTTCTTCTGTGCACCACCGTAGATGAGGGCGAAGTCGGCCACGTTCACGGGACGGCTGAAGATGTCGCTGCTCATATCGCAGACCATTGGGACGGCGCTCTTCGGGAACTGCTTGAACTGCGTACCGAAGATGGTGTTGTTGCTGGTGAAGTGGAAGTAGTCCACATCGGCAGGTACCGTGAACCCTTTGGGGATGTAGTTGAAGTTCCTGTCCTCGCTGCTTGCGAGCACCCGGGTGTCGCCCACCAACCTGCTCTCCTTGATGGCACGCGTGGCCCATTCACCGGTATTGACGTAGGCGCTGCTCCCGCCCACTTTCATGTAGTTCAGGGGCACCATGTGGAAACCCAGGCTGGCACCACCGCCGAGGAACACCACCTGGTAGTGGTCGGGCGCCCCGAGCAGCTCTTTCACCAGCTGCTGGGCCCTGGCCATCACGGACTCGAAAGGCTTGCTGCGGTGACTGATCTCCAGGATGCTGAGGCCGCTTCCCTCGAAGTCGAGCACGGCCTGTGCGGCCTGATGGAACACTTCCTGGGGGAGGATGCACGGCCCGGCGCTGTAGTTGTGGACCTTCCTGTCGGTGGCGACGTTCATGAGGCTGTTGATTGTCGTTGCGAAGGTACGAGGTGCGGAACGGGTGAGCGGCGCTTCGCCACCGATCGTCCACGATCCAGCGTGGGATCGAAGGTGGTGTTACCGGCCCGGCCGGATACCTCCCCGCGGCGCGCGCAGGTCCACCTGCTCGCCCAACCACCATTCGCCCCGGTGCCAGAAGTAGGCGTCGTGGGTCATGTCCGGACCGTAGAACGCCCATTGCCCTTGCAGGTCGGGTCGCGTAGGGGAGAGGTGGTCCATCACAATGGCCTCGAGGTCGGTGTCGTAGCGGAGGGTCATGGTGCTTTGGAAGGAGAAGCCGAACACCCGGCGCATGGCCTTCAGCCGGCCCTTGCCGAACACCGGTGCACCGAAGCGTGGCCTGCCACCCTTGAAGTGGAGCACCTCGATGACCTTGCGTGTCTCGCTGCGGTCGTGGCCCTTCCATCCAAGTAACGTGTACAGTGTGCGGCCACCCTTCTTCACGGGTACCACGGCATAGTACAGCGCACCGTACCATCTGTCCACGGACAGTTCGGGTACTTCCGGTGAGGGGATGCGTTCGGTGGCATCGCTCAGCTCCTGTACCACGGTTTCACGCGCCCCACGATGCAGCAGCAGCCCGTGGTAGCGGTGACTTCCATCGGGACGCGGCAGGTTCCAGGTGAACAGGCGGAAGGTGCCGTCCGGCGCATCCACCCGCGTCAGCGGCACCACGCTCAGGTCGGCTGTGAACGCATCGGCTTGCAGGAGACGCGTGCGGAGCTCATTGCTGATGAGCCTGCTGAGGCTGTCCTGCACCGCTGGCGGGCTGTTCTGGATCCCTG
The DNA here is from genome assembly GCA_964559165.1 of uncultured Chryseobacterium sp. GTDB lineage: Bacteria > Bacteroidota > Bacteroidia > Flavobacteriales_F > PHOS-HE28 > PHOS-HE28. The sequence continues at coordinate 9,085 of CAZLGY010000037.1, read as the reverse complement.
CGAGATGCGCACGCACCCGCATTACCAGCTCTTCCGGCGCTGCGGATAACAGGAGGGGAAGGAGGAAAGCGGAGAGCGACCAGGTACGCATCGAACGGAAGGCTGCTCCTACAACGTGCAACCGGCGTACCAACGTCTGCGACTACAGGTGCATGAACTCCTTCTTGGCCATCAGCTGCTCCTTGGTCTCGCGGTGACCGGGGTCGTCCACACAGCAGTCCACGGGGCATACGGCGGCACATTGCGGCTCATCATGGAAGCCGGTGCATTCGGTGCACTTGTCCGTCACGATGTAATACGTGTCCATCGCCACGGGCTGGTTTGCGGCATCGGCATCGTACTTGTTGCCCATCGGGGTGGTCAGCATGCCATGCAGCGATGTGCCGTCGCTCAAACGCCACTCACTGCCACCTTCGTAAATGGCGTTGTTGGGGCATTCCGGTTCACATGCACCACAATTGATGCATTCGTCGGTGATCATGATGGCCATGGCGCGCGGGTCTACTTTTGCAGCCGGTACGATACATGCTCCGTTCCGGCGGTGCAAAGATAGCTTCCTGTCCCACGATGCACACCACATCCCCCTTCAGCATCCCGCATGACGAACGCCTGTCCGCCCTGGTGCAATTGGGCCGGGTGATGCGTGCTGTGGCCGATGGCCAAGCGTGGCCGGGTCATTCCATCGGGCTCCATGAGGCGGAATATGTCGGCCTGGACCGGGCGGTACGCGCCGCGCGTCAGTTCAACGGGTGGTTCACGGAGGAGAACGTACGGCATGCCTTTGGAGCGTGGGGAACAGCGCTTCAGGAGCTGCCGCTGCGCGCATGGTCGGCCGCATATCCCGATCTACGGCAGCCCCGCACGCCGGTGCGAACGGTTGGTGCCGTGCTGGCCGGTAATGTGCCTCTGGTGGGCCTGCATGACGTGCTGTGCATCTGGCTCAGCGGGCATGCGGCACGTGTGAAGACCTCCGCCCAGGAACCCGAGCTGATACCGAACCTGATCGGTACGTTGGAGCGGTTCGTGCCACAAAGCGCCGGACAGTTGCTGTTCAGGCCGGACAAACTGGGACCCGTGGATGCGGTGATCGCCACGGGGTCCACCAACACGGCACGCTATTTCGAGCATTATTTCGGAAACCTGCCACGCATCGTGCGCCAGACCAGGGTGAGCGTAGCCGTGCTGGATGGTACCGAGGAGGAGGCCGAACTGCAGGCGTTGGGCGAGGATGTGTTCCGCTATTTCGGATTGGGATGCAGGAACGTGTCCAAGGTGTTCGTGCCCCGGGAGTTCTCCCTTGACCGCCTGTTCGAGGCCTTGTATCCGTGGCATCCGGTGGCGCAGCACAACAAGTACGGCAACAACTATGAATACACCCGGGCCCTTTGGCTGCTCGATGGTGTCACCTTCCTGGACAACGGTTTCCTGTTGCTGAAGGAGGAGGAGGGGATGGCCAGTCCGGTGGCGACCCTGTTCTTCGAGCGATACAGCGACCGTGCTGCACTGGATGTGCGGCTTTCCGCGGTCCGGCATACGCTTCAATGCATCGTTTCCAAGCGGGATGTCCCCTTCGGTCACGCCCAGCATCCCGGGCTTGCGGACTATGCCGATGGCGCGGATACCATGGCATTCCTGCTGGCGCTGGCGTAGGTGGGGTGTCCGCCGGGTTCAAGGACAGTACTCGTAGCAGCCAAGATCGAAGCCCCCCCCATCGCAGTTGCGGCTGTCCCCCCGCAGGTCGGTCAGTGCCTCCACCGGGCTTGATGCGCCCCGGTTCCTGGCGAACGCCCCCGCAGCCAATCGGAAGTCGCGACCCGCAGCATCCACGAAACCGGGATCGGTGTTCCGCCAGACGGTGGTCGCATCGAAGAAGGCCGGGTCGCTCGTGGACACATCGGTCCGCAGCAACATATGCTCGAAGCGCACCGCCGGTTGTGCGAGTGCGTTGAAACCGAGCTCGAATTCACGTTCGATGTTGCCGTGGATGATACCGTTGCGGAAGAAGCTGTTCTCGATGGCACGCACCTGTACCGTGCCAAAGGCATCCTGGTAGGCGTTGGTGAGGTAGAACGAGGGCGTCTGCCGTACCTCGTAGTTCCAGAAGTTGGCCACCGTGGTGTGCCAGAAGTCGTATTGACCGCCACCCGTGAGGGCCACTGCGTACTGGCCGCAATCGCCAACGAGCAGGTTGTAGCTGGTGATCCGGTAATTACGGCTCAGGATGCCGGCTGCGCTGCAATTGCGGATGCGCACATTGTCCAGCACCAGGGTGTTCGCACTGGTGGGCAGGTCGGGCACCAGCGGCCAGGTCTCGCATTGGATGCCCACCAGCGCGTTCTTCACCAGTACGTTGCGCAAGAGGTTGCGGGTGCCCTCCGGTCCCTCGTTGATCCAGATGCGGTCCCATTGACCGGGCAGTTCGGCGTAGAGCTCCTCACGCCGGTCTCCCTGGAATACGATGGGGTTGGCGATGGTGCCGTTCATGGTCACCTGGCCACCGCGGTACACCCAGAGGCCACCACCGTTGTGCACGTAGACCCGCACGCCCTCCTCGATGATGAGCGCGTTGCAGCTGTCCACCACGGCATAGCCGTATATCACATAGGGCTTGTCGTTGGTCCAGGTGACCACCTCGCCGCAGACCTGCTGGCCGTTCTCGTCGAACCCCCCGGCCACGTAGCTGAAGGGGGGCAGCCCGCTCAGGAAGTCGGTGGGGCGGATGAAGTGGGCATCCTGGCCCCAGGCCTCCAGCAACACCTTCTGCTCGGTGCCGTTGGTGTTGAACACCACATGGTCCGTGAGCACGAAGGGGGTGTTGACACCACCCGGCCCCAGGGTGGCCTCCACAAAGACGAACACGCTGTCGCCACCCAGTATCTCCACATCGGTGAAGTCCGTGCCGGGTATGCCGTCCACGTTGATGCGATACGGTGAGGCGCTCCCCCCCTCCAGCACAATATCCACTCGAACGGCCCTGTTGTTCGGATTCCGGGCGGTGAACCGCTTGGTGACCGTTCCAATGGTGGTGAACACCGTATCGAACAGCACGGAATCCTGACTGAGGTCCAACGAGATGCCACCATCCTCGGTGAAGAGCTCCTCCTTGCGGCAACCGGGGCCGAGGAGCAATGCGAAAAGCAGGAGCGGGAGGAGGGTTCTCAAGGCGTGCAAAGATGGGCCGGCGGCGGCAACTTCCTTACGCAGGAACGTCCGGATCATTGCCCGGGGGCGAAGAAGTGACGGACGACGTTGGTGGAACAGGAACTTTCACTTACTTTTGCGGCCCCTAATGGAAGGACTGCCATGAAGAAGGATATCCACCCCTCCAACTACCGCACGGTCGTGTTCAAGGACATGTCCAATGAATACATGTTCCTTGGAAAGAGCTGTGCGAACACCAAGGACTCCATGACCTGGGAGGACGGTAACGAGTACCCACTGGTGAAGCTGGATATCAGCCACACCTCTCACCCCTTCTACACCGGCAAGATGATGCTTGTGGACACCGCCGGCCGCGTGGATAAGTTCAACAAGCGGTTCGCCCGTCACCAGGAGAAGAAAGGCTGAACGGAACCCCGTTCGTTTGGAGTTCGTGAGCCCCGGGTCAATCCCGGGGCTTCGCGTTCGTGGACGTATCCCCGGCCAACGGCCCGGCGATGACGCGGAGACCAGGGTGCAGGCTCAGCCCACCTTGAAGGCATCGCCCATGTGCTGGCCGGCACGGATGAGCTCCAACGCTTTGGCCACCCGGCGCTTTCGCGCCTCTTCCTGCCTGCAATCGCTCACCCATTCCACGAACTCCTGGCGCATCTCATCGCTCATGGATCCCCACTGTTCGCGCACGGCATCGTCCTTCTCCAAAACGAGGGCGAACTCCTCGGGCAGTGTCATTGCCCCTTTGGACCGGGCCTCCCCAGGTGATGGGCGGTCCAACTTCAATGCCTGCTTCAGCAGGTCCGCGAAGGCTTTCTCGTGAATGCTGTCGCCCTCTTCAAGCTTGTATTTGCGCACCTCCCGGGCGGCGTCCTTCTCACTTGGCTTGAATAGCCCGTGGTCGTTCTTCAATTGGTCGCCCTTGTGGAACCAGACGCTCACACAGGTCTTCAGGGCGTGCACGCTCACCAGCACCCCGTGGCGTTCGAAATGCGGTGCGCTGCCGCGCCAGGACTCCTCGATCGAGCCATCCGCTGCATGGATGAGCTGACGCAGGCGTACCAAGAGCTTGCGCTGCCAGTCCGGTTGCCCGGCGATGTATAGGTTGATCTGTTCCTGGACGTGCATGGGAGGGGGGCGTCAGAGGGGGCGAAACTAATACCTGTTCCGCGGCATTGTTACGCCAGTGTGAACTCCATCAGCAGCGCTCCAGTACCACGGCGTACCCCTGGCCCACGCCGATGCACATCGTGCACAACGCGTAGCGGCCACCGGTGCGTTGGAGTTCCAGGGAGGCGGTCTGTAGGAGGCGGGCACCGCTCATTCCAAGGGGATGGCCCAGTGCAATGGCCCCCCCGTTCGGATTGATCCGCGGGTCGTCGTCGGGCAGGCCGAGGCTGCGTGTGCAACTGAGCACCTGTGCCGCGAAGGCTTCGTTCAGTTCCAGGATGTCCATGTCCGCAAGGGTCAGGCCGGCCCGCTCCAAGGCCAGGCGCGAGGCGTTCACCGGTCCGATGCCCATGATGCGTGGCTCCACACCCACCACGGCACTGCTCACGATGCGTGTGAGCGGCTTCAGGCCATGTGTCTTTACGGCGCTGTCGCTGGCCACCAGGACGGCTGCAGCGCCATCGTTCAATCCGCTTGCGTTGCCGGCCGTCACAGAACCGTTCTTGCGGAAGGCGGGCTTCAATGCCGCCAGTCCTTCCAGCGTGGTGCCGGGCTTGATGAACTCGTCACGGGAAACCACCAGCGGATCGCCCTTGCGCTGCGGTACATGCACGGGGGCGATCTCCAGGGCCAGTCGTCCGGCGGTCTGCGCGGCAGCTGCTTTCTGCTGGCTCCAGAGGGCGAAGCGGTCCTGGTCCTCGCGGGTGATCGCCTGCTCGCGCGGGAGGTCGAGCAGGTTCTCGGCGGTCTCGCCCATGGCGTCCACACCGAAGCGCTCCTTCATCAAAGGGTTCACGAAGCGCCACCCGAAGCTGGAATCGAAGAGCTGGGCATCGCGACCGAAGGGGGTGCTGGTCTTGTTCATCACCCACGGTCCGCGGGTCATGTGCTCCACCCCGCCGGCGATGAACAGGTCGCCGCTGTTGGCCGCGATGGCGCGCCCCGCCTGCACCACGGCGCTCATGCCACTGGCGCACAAGCGGTTCACCGTTTCGCCGGGCACGGTGACGGGCAGTCCGGCCAGCAACAGGGCCATGCGGGCCACGTTGCGGTTGTCCTCGCCGGCCTGGTTGGCGCAACCCAGGATCACATCGTCCACGGCGGCAGGGTCAAGGTCCGGGTGGCGGTCCATAAGGGCCTTGATCACATGGGCGGCGAGGTCATCGGCCCGCACAGGTGCCAGGCTGCCGGTGAAGTTGCCGATGGGGGTGCGGATGGCGTCGACGATGTATGCTGCGTTCATCTCAGATGTTCGGTTGTTCATCGGGGAACCAGGGTTTACCTGTGCGGAACACGGTGCCCTTGAACAAGGCGACCGTTCCGCCGTGCTGGTCGGCGATGGTGATGTGGTAGATGCCGATGCTACGGGAGCAACTCTTCTCTTCGCTGGTGGCGGTGAGCGTATCGCCTTCCCGTACCGGCCTGGTGTGGCTGATGGAAGTCTCCACGCTTACGCATTGGATGCCATGGCTGTTGGCCGCGAAGGCGAGGCAACTGTCCGCCAGTGAATACGTGATGCCGCCATGGGCGATGCCAAAGCCGTTGAGGTGCTCGCCCCGGACGATCATGCGCAGAACGCATCGGCCTGGTTCCACGACCATGCGTTCCAAACCCATCCAATTGCTGAACGGATCGTTGTCGAACATGCGGGAAACGATGCGTTCGGCGAGCGTGGGCATGGGGGCGAAGGTATTCGGTGTCGTGGAAGTCGTTCGGTCGTTGATCGATGGTCGATCCGTGACCAACGGTCTTCCTGCTTCGCGGTTACGGTTGGTCCGGTTCGGGCGTGTCGCTTGGTTCGCACACGGTATAGCGGTTCCCCATCGACTTCAGGTACTTGATATATCCATTCACCGTCTGGATGGCACGAACGACCGTGTTGCAGACTTCATCGTGGGTCTGCTTGTCGATGTATCCTTCATCCAGAGCATCCCAGAGGTGGTTCTTCGTTTAGTAGAGCGAGCTGAAAATAGCCCGGTCAACTCGCAACCCAACAAGCCAGGATCGAACATTGACAGTCGCTCGACCTGTAGATGTAGGTCAGGTATCGAGCGTGTAATACAGCTCAATTACCTCCCGAACAACGAAAAGCGAGCTTCGCATCCTTCAGAACAGCTCCTTGGGGAGCGCACCTTCATGTTCCAACAGCCACTTCTTCCTCCAGATGCCGCCCACATAGCCGGTGAGCAGCCCGTCGCTGGCGATCACCCGGTGGCACGGCACGATGATGGGGATGGGATTGGAGCCGCAGGCGTGGCCGACCGTGCGGCCCAGGGCTTTCCCCCCGATATCGCTGCCGATGGCCTGGTAGCTCCGGCTCTGTCCATGAGGAATGTGCCGCACGGCCTCCCAGACGAGTTTCTGGAAACGCGTTCCCAATTGCTGCACGGGCAGGTCGAACTCCTTCAACGTGCCGGCGAAGTAGGCTTTCAGCTGGCGCTCGGCTTGCTGCAATAACACCGGGGGTTTGCTGGTGCGTACGGGAAGGGCTGAGAAGGAAAGGCGCGTAATGAACGCACCATCGCTTTCCACCCACACCTTTCCGATGGGGCTGTTGACCACCACCACATGGAACGGTGCGAAGAGCGAGGGAGTGCCGTTGGTTCGGGTATTGGCCATCCGTCGGTGGGGATATCTTCGGGCAAATTACGAACGATGGCCTGGTTCACGCCCGACTTCAATCGCTTCTTCATCGACCTTGCCCCCAACAACAACAAGGAGTGGTTCGATGCCAGCCGCAAGCGCTACGAGCAGAGCGTGAAGGAACCGTTCGAGGCGTTCGTGGCAGCGGTGATCGAGCGGGTGGCCAGGTTGGATCCCACGGTCACCATCACTCCCAGGGATGCCATTTTCCGCATCAACCGCGATGTGCGCTTCAGCAAGGACAAGGCACCCTACAAGTCGCGCATGTCCGCCGTGGTGGCCGCCGGTGGCCGCAAGGACCACAGCAGCGGGGGCATCTATTTCGAGCTTGGGCCGGAGAACGTGGCCTTCTATGGTGGCCAGTACATGCCGGAGAAGGAGCAACTGCAACGGATACGTGAGCATATCGCCGGGAACCTCGCACAATTCAAGAAGCTGCGCACCGCCAAGGCGTTCGTGGAGCGTTTCGGCGAGGTCCAGGGCGAGCGGAACAAGGTGGTGCCAAAGGAGTTTAAACAGGCCCTGGCGCTGGAGCCGCTCATCGCCAATAAGCAGTTCTATTTCATGGCCGAACTGCCACCACGCATGGTCACGGACCCCAATTTGATGGAGGTCTTGATGGACCACTACAAGGCCATGCGCACCATGAACGGATTCCTGGCCGAGGCGCTGCGTCGGTAGGTGAAAAGCAGAGAGGCGCCCACCGCAGTGGACGCCCCCCCTTCACCAAGAATTCCTCTTACTGTGCGAACGAGCCCGAGAGGGTGATCTCCAATTCAATGATGTCGTTGAGCACGGCGTCTTTCGAGCCGCTGCTCCAGGCAACACCATACTTCTGGCGATCGAAAGCGAGTTTGCCGGTGACCTTGACAACGCCGTTCTCCTCTGTCACAGCGATATCGGTCACTTTCTCTTCGTTCGTGGTGCCACGTACGGTGAGTTTACCGGTGGCGGTAGTGCCGTCCACACTACCGATCTCAAAGCTGGCCTTTTGGTGGTTGGCCACATCGAAGAAATCAGCGCTGGTGAGGTGGCCGATCAACATGGCGCGGGTACCTTCCTTGGCATCGTCAGCGGCATAGGCTGCATCCAAGGCAGCAATGGTACGCATGTCCACGGTGAACCTACCGCTCACAACGGACGTGCCTTTCACCACAAGGTTGGCATCACTTAGGGCAACAGTGCCATTGTGGCTTTTGATCCCAAGCATGGTGCCTTTCCAGTTCACGGTGCTTGCCGCAGCGTCAACGTTAACGGTCCGCTCGGATGCGGCAAGGGTGGCAAGACTGTCGGCGACAGCCTTTTCCTTTGCGGCGGCGATCTCAGCCTCGCTCGGGCCGCAGGCTACGAAGAAAGTTGCCGCAAGGGCAGTGATCGTGAGGGCTTGGAACTTCATGGTCGTGTTGAGTGGTTGTTTCGGGGGGCGAAAGTAGAAGAAATATTCCATGGAAAACAAATCCATTGAAGTTCCTTCCCGATCGGTGTGGTGGCCATTTCGAATGGTTGATGGCGATCAGGTCCGCGCCATTCGACGTAGCTGGGGCGATGGCCTGTAGCGGTCCTCGCCGTACGTGCCTTGCAGCCCTTCCAGAACGCCGAGCCAATGAGCGGCCCCTTTTTCACCGGCCCACGCAAGGAGGCCCTTGGGGTAGTTCACGCCCTTGGTCATGGCGAGGTCGATATCGCTGGCCGAGGCCACCTGCCAGAACACCGCATCGGCCGCTTCGTTGATCAGCATGGCCAGGATGCGTTCCACGATCGGGGCGGCCACCGCGTCATCCACGGCAGGCAGGGCGGGCATGGCGCCGTCCGCATAGCTGTAATAACCCCGCCCGGACTTGCGACCCAGCCTGCCGCTCTCCACCTGCCGCTGTTGTGTGAAGCTCGGCCTGTAGCGCGGGTCGAAGAAGAAGGCCTCCCATACGGTCTTCGTCACCGTGAAGTTGATGTCGTTGCCGATCAGGTCCATCAGCTCGAAGGGACCCATGCGGAAGCCCGCGCTCTTCATGGCCGCATCGATGGTGGGCATGTCGGCGATGCCTTCCTCGTAGATCCTGATGGCCTCCCCATAGAAGGGCCGTGCCACGCGGTTCACGATGAAGCCGGGGGTGTCCTTGCA
>CAZLGY010000036.1:0-25421 GCA_964559165.1 uncultured Chryseobacterium sp. | reverse complement strand
GAAGACCGGGCGTACGCACTTCATGGACGCCACGCCGCTCACGTTGGGCCAGGAGTTCAGTGGGTACGTCCAGCAATTGGACAACGGCCTGCGCGCGGTGAACAACGCCCTGGAGATGGTGCGTGAACTGGCGCTTGGTGGCACGGCCGTGGGTACGGGGCTCAACGCCCCCAAGGGCTACAGCGTGCTCGTGGCGAAGAAGATCGCCGAGCTCACCGGCCTTCCCTTCGTCACCGCGCCCAATAAGTTCGAGGCGCTCGCCGCGCACGATGCCATGGTGGAGCTGAGCGGCGCGCTGAAGCGTCTGGCGGTCTCCCTCATGAAGATCGGTAATGACATCCGCATGTTGAGCAGCGGTCCGCGTAGCGGCATCGGCGAGATCGTGATCCCTGACAACGAGCCAGGCTCCAGCATCATGCCCGGAAAGGTGAACCCCACGCAGCCCGAGGCGCTCACCATGGTGGCCGCCCAGGTGATGGGCAACGACGTTGCTGTGGGCATCGGAGCCAGCAACGGTCACTTCGAGCTCAATGTGTTCAAGCCACTGATCGCCGCCAACGTATTGCACAGCGCGCGCCTCATCGGAGATGCCTGTGTGAGCTTCAACGACAAGTGCGCCGAGGGCATCGAGCCGAACCGCCCGGCGATCAAGCGGCACCTGGAGAACTCGCTGATGCTGGTGACCAGCCTCAACCCGCACATCGGCTACTACAAGGCGGCGGAGATCGCGAAGAAGGCGCACAAGGAGGGCACCACGCTGAAGGAGGCCGCCATCGCGCTCGGCCACGTGAGCGCGGAGGACTTCGACAAGTGGGTGGACCCGGCGAAGATGTGCAGCGAGGGATGATCCGCGCATCAGCGCTGGTGATGGCCGGTTCGCTGCTCGGAGCAGTGCAGGCGCAGGTCATCCCCACAGGCTCCCTGCGCAACACCATGTGGAACGGCCAGCAGGCGGGCATCATCGCCATGGATACGCTCTTGCTGCCGGGCATGTACGGACTGGGCCCCTTGGAGTACCTGCGTGGGGAGATCACCGTACTGGACGGTAAGCCCATCGTGTCCTTCATGGCCGATGATACCACGGTGATCGTGGAGCAGCGCCCGGATGCCAAGGCGCCCTTCTTTGTGCGCCAGCAGGTGAAGGCATGGGTCCCCGTGGAACTTACCGCCGAGGTGGTGGACCTTCCTTCGCTGGACGCTTTCCTGATGAAGCACCAGACCCACCGGGAAGAACCTTTCTTCTTCCGGTTGCGTGGTACGGTGCAAGAGGCTGATGCGCACGTGATGGACCTTCCCCCAGGCACCGTGCTGGAAGGGCCTGCGCTGGCTCACGCCACGCAGAAGACGTTCCTGCTAACCGATGCGGAAGTGGAACTGGTGGGCGTGTTCTCCACCAAGCACCAGACGGTGTTCACGCATCACGGCAGCAACATCCATGTGCACCTCATCACTTCCGATGGGTCGTTGATGGGCCACTTGGACAGGTTGCGCATGGATCCCTCGCGAATGCGATCGGAGCTTGCCGCCGAATAGTTCCACTTCCAGCAGTGGACATCAAAAAGGCCCGGCATAGCGCCGGGCCTTTTTCGTTCGTTGTAGGTGGGCTCAGTGCGCTGCGGCCAGGGCCTCTTCGCCCTTGCACTCACCGAGCCTGGCCATCACGGCTTCCTTGTTCTGCAGGTCAGCGGTGGCCATATCAATGGTGCCCACATCCGTGTAAAGGCGCACCTGCTCGCCCTGTTCATCGAGGAAGCCCAATACGGCCTTGTCACACACGGCGCTGTCAGAATACTTCCAGGTCCTATCGGAACGGTCGAACTTCATGATCCGCACCTCACCGGTCTTTTCCCCGCTGAGCTGGGTGGTGGTGAAGGTATCCTTGGTGGCTTCGATGCGATACTTCACACCCTTGACGGTGACGAGCTGCATCTCATAGTCCCCTTCATTCATGGATACCGGGTTGCTGCCGCTCCAGAATTCGATCAGGTTGAGGATGGCGAAGTCGATGAAGCCGGCAATACCATAGACCGGAATGATGTTCAGCGCATAGAACACCAGGGTCCGTACGAACTTGCTGTCCAGGCCTTCATTCCAACTGTACACTTTTCTCACCAAGGCGAACTCCCCGAAGCACCCGGTCTGGGTGATGACAAGGGAGCTCATGGCGAACAGCAGGGCCGTCTTGCGAATGGTTTTCATGGTCGGTGTCGTTAGGGTTTGAACCGAAAGCTATCCATGGACGGAGCCTTACCGCAGTAATGCGTGGCCTATTTATCCACGATCCATCATCCCTTGGTCGCCCGCACCGAGGTCCACGGCCCCCCGTTGTAGCACTCGAACCCGTTGCGCTTCAGTACATCGGCAGCCATGCCACTGCGCGCACCACTGCGGCAGCAGGTGATCACCGGTTTGCTCTTGTCGATCCTGCCCATCTGTGCCTGCAGCTTGTCCAAAGGGATGTTCACAGAGCCCTTCACATGGCCCGCGCGGAACTCCTCCGGGGAGCGCACATCGATGATGCTGGCGCCTTCCTTGATCTTCTGGCCGATGTCCACCGAAGGACCACCGATGCCGAACAGTTTTTGTAACAGGCCCATTGTGTTGTGTTGCGTTGGACGCGGGATGTTCTCAGCGTGTTACAGGCATACCCGCCTGTTGCCACGCCCCGATGCCACCCGCCAGATCGACCACCTTGGTGAAGCCCTTCTCCTTCAGGAAGGCTGCTGCTGCGGCGCTCCTGCGGCCACTGGCACAGTAGATCAGCACGGGCTTCTTCGGATCGAGTTCGCCCACCCGCTGCTGCAATTCACCGCCGTTCCAATCCAGGTTCCTTGCGTTCGCCAGATGGCCTTGGGCATATTCGCCGGCAGTGCGCGCATCAACAAGCTGTACATCGGGCTTGATGTTCGCTTGGAATTCCTTCGGGGCAGCGGCCGATGTCGTGCTTTGTGTGCACGCGGTGATGGAGGTGAGCATCATTGCGCTGAAGAGGAGGGTGGTGGCTTTCATGGTGTTCAAAAGGCGTAGTTGATGATGAGGTTGATGTGGTGCATGTCCACCTTGTTGAAGGCCTGTCGCTCGGTAATGACCTGGTCATGCAGGGGCATCTTGTAGAGGTACAGCAGTTGAACGGCCAGGCCCTTCCAGTCCCCTTGGAACTGGTACTGGGTGTTGAGCACGTATTGCGCGTACGAGGGCATCGCGTACTTGTTCAGGCGGGCATCATCGATGGCCGGGAGCCAGTAGGCACCTCCGTCCAATTCGATGCGCAGACCGGGACGAAGTTCGCGCAGAATGAGGTTGAGCGTGGCTGCATGCACATCGCCCAGGCCTTCGTTGCGTTCGCGCGGAAGGAAGGTGTAGAAGGGGTCGCGCCCCCACTCGCGGGGCATCAGGTAACGGCCATCGCGGGTGATCCGCGTGTAGTTGGCCTGCCAGCGGAATTTGCCGGGTACGTGCCGCAGACGCGCACTGAAGGCGCGGCTGCCTTCCCCCCGCGGCATGTAGGCCAACGCCGCATCCGCCAGGCTGTCGCGCGCCACCGTCCACTGCTGCAGGGCCATGCCGGACAGGCTCCATCCACGGTCCTTTTCACCAGCCACCAACTGGGCCATGAAGGTGTTGAACATGTTCTCCACATAAAGGTCCCAAGCCGCAAGGGTCACGTTTTCCATGATCCGGTGCTCCACGTTCGCAGCAAAAATGCCCAAGCTGCGTTGGTGCCGGCCGTGTTCCGAAGGGTCTCCCAGGATGTTGCGGCCGGTCGGGTACACGTGGGTGCTCTCCTCCACGAGGTACCACCTGCTGGTTCCCCTCGGTGCAACTCGGTAGATCCACCCACCCTGCACCTCGGTCTTCCGGCTTACCCGTGACCGTTGCCACAGACCCTCGAACAAGGTGGGGTGCATCCGCCCATCCTGCGGATTGAGGAATGGCGTGTTGAGCTCCTGTTTGCCGAAAACGGTGCTGTGACGCCCGTTCCTGCTCACGTAGTTCAGTTGGAATTCATGCAGGTAACTGAGGTCCTCCACGCGGGTTGGGTCCGTTACATCGAACAGCCCGATCTCGTACCGGCTGAACTGACCTGTCACGGGATCCGGGTCCTGGAACGTGGTGCTGTGGAGGTCGAAGGTGAAGCCGGCCGCCATGCGGAACTGCATTCCTTTCCAACGTTCCGAAGCGTAGCCAAGCACACCGCCGAACGCAATGGCATGGAGATCCTGCGGTGCGCCGTCGTTCACCGTGGCCATGTTGTACTGCCTGAAGCGGCCCGTCAACTGACCCTTGCGCATGATGTCGAAGAGCCGGTTGTCCTGTTTCAGGCTGTCCCTGTGCGGCAGGTCATGTTCCTCATGCTGTGCGTGCGCTGCGGTGGCCAACAGCAGCACAAGGATGGCAGCGACGCGCAGAAGGGATCGGAGGTGCATGGAACGAACGGGCGGTTCAGAAGCCTGCTTTGATGTAGGTCCATCCATCCTCCTGCCGCTCCACGATGTGGATGATGCCCGCCTTTACCAAAACCGCTTTCGGGTGGATGAACGCGACGTCCAGCTTTCGTTCCTTCACGGTGTTCTCGCAGGCCAGGAAGACGACGCCACCGCCCATGGACTCATCGACCTTGTGGATGACACTACTGCGATCGGTCATGAGCAGGTCCATGCCCGGGCCGTGGCACACCACCTCCAACTGTGTGGATGGCGCAGCTTCCAGGATGTTGCGCAGCTGGCGCATCAGTCCTTTGTGAACGAGCGTGTCACCGCTCACCAATTGCATCACGATGCGGTGCTGGCGGGGTGCCTGGTCCTGGGCCCGGATAGCTGTCAGCTGGACGAGCAGGAGACCCAACAAGAGCATGAACTTCTTCATGGTGCAAAGGTTCCCTTGTTCGATGCCACTGTTCTGTGACTCTGCTCACATGCCCCCTACCTGAACTCGTAGTCGTAGCCCTCCAACTGGCTCAACAGCGTCTGTGGTGCATCAGTGGCGGTGATTCGTCCTTCCACTTTCGGGGCGACCGGACTGAACGCTGCGAAGTACTCGCGCAGGATGGTATGCATGGAGGTGCCGGCAAGTCGCGGATCCCGCACCTTCTCCAGCCTGCATAGCGTATCGTTCGGATCGCCTTCACGTTCGCATGCGGCGATCAGATAGGTCTTCTCGTGATCGATGGGCTTGCCGCCGATCTTGATCCAGTTCACCCGCTTGCCCATGTCGTTGTTCATGGTGAAGTTGGCGGTCATGCCCTTGAAACGCACCACCCAGCCACCAAAGCGCTTCGCGGGATCCTTTGCGAAGACGTTGTGAAGTTCCTTTTCGAGCCAATCCCAGACCTGCCTTCCTGTGGCCTCGCCATACTTTGCATCACTATCCACCGGGATCATGCTCCAGAGATGGTCGTTGGTGATGGGCGTCGGGTTCTTCCCATCCGCCACGATGGGCGGACAGAACCGGAAGCCGTTGCTGATCGCGATATCGGGCTTCAGTTTCCACATCAGTGCGTCCGTGATGAGGTTGTCCATGGGGTTCTCGATCACGTAGTAGCGCACCAGGGTGTTCTTCGTGCTGCCCACCACCTTGCTCAGCTGCTCGGTATACGGTGCGCTCACTTCATCCACGAGCGCCAGCATGCCCTTGTCAGCGGGGTACTTCTCCGGGTCCACATCGAGCAGCTCGTAGTGGCTGTCCTTCACCTTGCCGTCCTCCACCACCACGTCCAGGCGCGCCAAGAACGAACCGAAGGCGCCGGGCTCCACTACCTTGCTGTACTTCGCCTGGATCGGTGTGCGCACGCGCTCGTGGGTGTCTGCACCGAGGATGAGGTCCACTCCCTCCACCTCTGGCTTGTTGGCCAGGTCCACCTGTTGTGCCAGACCCATGTGCGTGACGAGGAAGACCATGGCGCACTGCTCGTAGTCGCGCAGGATCCGGATGTATTTCGCCACGTTCAGCTCCGGCTTCGTGAACTTGATGCCGCAGCTGTAGGCGGGTGATTGACGCTTCGGGGTGAGCGGGTCGTTGTAGCCGATGAACCCGATCTTGACGCCGGCGATGATGCGTGTCCAGTAGGGTTGGAAGATCATCTCCCCTGCGAGGTCGGCGTTGGGGTCCTTCTTATCGCCGCAATAGTCGGCGAGCTTCTCATGCCACATGTTCGCACAGATCTTCGCTGCGCGGTAGCCGCCGAGGTCCTTCAACATGTTCTCCTTGCCGTACACCACCTCCCAATTGCCGGGCAGGATCAGGTCGTAGCCGATGCGGTTCATCAACGGCACGATCGCACGGCCTTCGCTCAGGGCTGCCACGCCACCACCCTGGAAGCAATCACCACCGTCGATCACCAACGTGTTCGCGGGATCTTCCGCGCGCAGCCTGTCGATCATGGTCTTCAGCACACCATAGCCTCCGCGCTTCCTGTATACTGGCCTGCCATTCTCCAGGAAGAACTCGTCGTGCGTGTGCAGCTGCGAATGGATGTCGCTGGTGAATAGCAGGGTGAACTTCTCCGCCCTGCCGGTAAGAACGGTCCTGCTGTCCGCAAGTTCGCCGCGTCGCCGGTCATCGCCTGCAGAGCCCATGGCCACGGTCGGGCCCAGGGTAAGCCCGGCACCGAGCGCGCCCAATGAGCGAAGCGCTGTGCGTCGGCTGATGGCATTGGTCTTCTCATCATGCGCGCCGCAGGTGCAGCCCGGTGGGTGTTGTATGATGCTCATGGGTGCAGGGTGTCCGATCCGGTGCTATGGTTGCTTGTAGAAGGATGCGATCGGTGCGAATGGACCGTATTTGTGTTGCTCTTCATTGAAGTTGTCCGCGAAGGGCCCGAAGGGGTGATCGATGGGTTTCTTGCTGATGTCGGGCCAGTCGCCGGTGAGGTCCTTGACAGGCCGCTCCCTGCTATTGACGAAGGCCGCCAGGTCCCATGCTTCCTCATCGCTCAGCTGAGGGGCCTCCCAGGATGCGCCCTGGGGCATGTTGGCCTTCACGTAGCCTGCGAAGCGGCTGAGTCGATAGAGGCCGGCTCCTGTATTGTAGCTATGTGCCCCCCACAAGGGCGGGTATTGGTAGGTGATGCCATCCACCTTCAACCGGCCCTGTCCATCGGTTCCATGGCAGCTGGCACACTTCGAGCCGTACACCTGTGCACCTGCTGTTGGGTCGGCGGCGCGGTCCAGATAGGGAAGTTCGATGATGCCTGTGCCTGCAGGCTTTTCATCCTTTTCAATGCCAGTTCCGAGCCATTGCATGTAGGCAAGAATGGCCCTCATCTCCCGTCCGGTGGTGTCCAGCGCAGTGCCATTGAGGCTGCGCTCAACACAATCGTTGACACGTTTGGACACGGACTCCCGTGAGCCACTCCGGGCACGCATCTTGGGATAGGTGCTCCAAACGGCACCGTAGTTGTTCCCCCAAGGCCTGGTGCCCGCCGCCAGGTGACAGTTCTGGCAGTTCATGCCGTTGCTGATCTGCGCCACCGATCCCTTGGGTCCCAGGTATTGCGCGGTGTTCGCGATGAGCTCACGTCCGTAGCGGATCAACTCCTCCTGTTCGTCATCAAGGCTGGCAAGCCGCGTCGTATCCGCACCCATCCACAGGCTGTCCGGGCCGAACAAGGCCTGCTGGGGTGGGGGTGGGTCGAACAGGTCCGCGGGAACGATCAGTTGTGCGATCACCAGGGAAAGCACGACCCATACGACCGCGATGGACCGCTTCATGCTGCGTGCTTGCGGCAGACCCGCATGTGCGTTCAGCGCCTCCATGGCATCGTCCATTACGTACATCACAACCAGCACCAGCAGGGTGGCGATCAGGATGAGGATGGGGATGAGCATCGGGGTGGAGATAGGTGAGGGTGGAGAAAGCAGTGATGGTGGTCCTGACGATGAGGTGGTGCTGCACGCTGATCTTGCCCTTCATCCCCCAACGATCGCCATTCCCCGCCGCACTCAATGCGGCAGCTTATCGCGGAACACGCCGTAGACATAGGTCCCGAGCCAGGCGCTCAAGAAGGTCACAATGATCACGGAATAGCCAGCACCCACCTGTGCGAACAACGGACCCGGACACGCGCCGGTAACGGCCCATCCCAGCCCGAATAGCAGGCCTCCGAAGATCTGGCCCTTGTTGAATTCCTTTTTGGGGATGTGGATCTCCTCGCCGTAGATGGTGCGGGCCTTCGTGCGCTTGATGATGAGCACGCTGATCAGGCCCACCATCACCGCCGTGCCGATCACGCCGTACATGTGGAAGCTCTCAAATCGGAACATTTCGAGGATACGGAACCAGCTGATGATCTCGGCTTTCACGAAGACGATGCCAAAGAGCACGCCCCACGCAGAGTATTTCAGGTTGTACCACCACGGGTGAACGAGTTCGCTTTCGTTGACACAGATGGAATCGAGTTCACGTACCTGCAGGTCCGCGACCTCCTGTGGCGTATGTGTGTTCTGGAAGGTGTGTTCCATCGTTCAGAGGGCAAGGAGGTGGGGGAGGATGAACCATGTCATGAGGATGCCGCCTGTCATGAAGCTAACAGTGGCGACCAGGCTCGGCCATTGCAGGCTGCTGAGACCCATGATGGCATGTCCGCTGGTGCAACCGCCGGCATAGCGGGTGCCGAAGCCCACCATGAAACCACCGACCACAAGGAAGATGAGGCCGCGCAGGGTGAAGAGCTGCTCCCAGCTGAAGATCTCGGCCGGCAGCAGTTGCGTGGTGTCCGTGATGCCTTTGCTGGCAAGGTACTCCTGCGTCGGCCCGGCCAGTGCGATGGGGTCGGGGTTGCTCAGGAAGAACGCTGCGATGAACGCGCCCAGCGCGATGCCGCCGACGAAGAACAGGTTCCAGGCCTCCTTCTTCCAGTCGTACTTGAAGAACTTCACATCGCCCGGGATGCAGGCGGCACAGAGGTGGCGCAACGAACTGCTGATGCCGAAGGTTTTGTTGCCTACCAGCAGCAGGTAGGGCACGGTGAGGCCGATGAGGGCGCCCGCCACGTACCAAGGCCAGGGTTGTTTCAGTGTCTCGAGCATGGGGTTGGAGGATCAGAGGATCAGACGATCAGAGGATGAGACGATCAGACAATGGAATACTCCGTGGGTGGAGTGACATGGTCTGATCTTCTGTTCATCTCATTTTCTGATCTGGGTTTGGCTTTACTGGAGGAGATGATCTTGTTGAGTATGCGGATGATCGGGATCAGCTTCTCGAGGCATGCCTTTGCTGTCTCGATGTTCCGCGCGTTGCTGAGGAGAAGCCAGTATTCCGTTTCGTCAGCCTCCTTCAGGGCCACCTTCATCTTGTGGATGAAGTCGGCCAGGCTTTCGCCATTCTGGGCCTCGCGGACCAGGGCGCCAATGGCGGTGCCGCTGCGGAACAACTGGTTCGACAAGGCGAACTTCTTGCGCTCCTGCAACTCCTCGGAAAGGTCCCAGATCGCCAGGGCGAAGTCGAACGTGAGGTTCACGATCACGTTGTCCTTGTAGCGCGCATTGTAGGACGCAGGTGGCTCGGCGGTCACGGATGAGCCGAACAGTTCATCGTTCACGATGGCATTCTGCCACTCCTTAATGTCGATCTCACGGATGTTCATGGTCAGGTGAATTTTCTGATCATCTGATCCTCTCATTTTCTGATCACTGTGCTCGGGCACACGTAGTCCGTCACCTTCACGTCGGTCTTCTTGATGGCGTTGAACCCGCCGGCCACATCCACGATGTTGTGCCAGCCGCGCGCTTTCAACAGGCTTGCGGCGACCATGCTGCGGTAACCGCCGGCACAGTGGATGTAGTTGGTCTCCTCCTTGCTGAAGGCGGCCAGGTTCTGGTTGATGTACTGCAGTGATGCATGCCACGCGCCGTCCACATGCTCGGCCTCGTACTCGCCGTCCTTGCGCACATCCACCACGCGGAGCTTGTTCGCGTGGAGGCGCTTGGCGAACTCCTCGGCCGGGATGCTCTCGATGGTGTCCACATGCTTGCCGTTGGCCTTCCAGGCGGCGATACCGCCCTTGAGGTAGCCGAACACATTGTCATAGCCCACACGTGCCAGACGCGTCACCACCTCGTCCTCCATCCCTTCGTCGGTCACGAGCAACAGCGGATGCTTCACATCGGGGATCATGGCACCCACCCAGGGAGCGAAGTCGCCCTTGATGCCGATGTTGATGCTGCGTGGCACGAAGCCGTCCTTGAAGGTCTGTGCGCCGCGGGTGTCCAGCACCAGCGCGCCTTCGGTCTCGGCCACCAGCTCGAACTGGTCCGGGGATAGTGCACGCATGCCGCGCTCCTTCACGCTGTCCACGCTCTCGATAACGCCCTTGTTCATGGCCACGTTCTGCGGGAAGTAGGCGGGGGGCGGCTGCAGCCCGTCGGTCACTTCCTTGATGAACTGCTCTTTGCTCGTGGCCTTCAGCGCGTAGTTGGTCTTCTTCTGGTTGCCCAGGGTGTCCCAGGTCTCCTTGCTCATGTTCTTGCCGCAGGCGCTGCCGGCCCCGTGCGCGGGGTATACCAGCACGTCATCGGGCAGGGACATGATCTTGGTGTGCAGGCTGTCGTAGAGGGAACCGGCCAGGTCCTCCATGGTCAGCGCGCCCATTTTCTGGGCCAGGTCGGGGCGGCCCACATCGCCGATGAAGAGCGTATCACCCGTGAAGATGGCGTGCGGCCTGCCGCTCTCGTCCTTCAGCAGGTAGGTGGTGCTCTCCATGGTGTGGCCCGGAGTATGCAGCACGGTGATGGTCACCTTGCCCACCTTCAGCACTTCACCGTCCGTGGCGATGTGCGCCTCGAACAGCGGGTTGGCGTTGGGTCCGTACACGATGGGTGCCCCCGTCTTCCTGGAGAGGTCCAGGTGGCCGCCCACGAAGTCCGCGTGGAAGTGGGTCTCCAGCACGTACTTGATGGTCGCGCCGCTTTGTTGGGCACGTTCCAGGTAGGGCTGTGTTTCGCGCAGCGGGTCGATGATCACGGCCGCGCCGTTGCTCTCGATGTAGTAGGCGCCCTGTGCCAGGCAGCCGGTATAGATCTGTTCGATCTTCATGGTGAGGGTTGTTTAGCGTTGTTAGGGGCCAGGGTTCATCCCAGCTTGGAGAATTCCCTGGCGATGATGTAGATGCCCATGACCAGTACGAACCAGCCAAAGGCGGGCTTGAGCTTTTCGTTCGGGATGCGCTTGCTGAGCAGACTTCCGGCGATGATACCCACCACGGCGATGGTGGAGAACAGCAGCAGGAAGTTCCAATCGATCAGCAGGTCGCCGTTGAGGTCGCCGGTGAAACCGATGAGGCTCTTGGCTGCGATGATGATGAGCGAGGTGCCCACCGCCTGCTTCATGGGCAGCTTGGCAAGCAGCACGAGCGCGGGGATGATGAGGAAGCCGCCGCCGGCACCCACCAGTCCGGTGATGGTGCCGACCACCGCGCCTTCCACCAGGATCAGCGGGTAGTTGAACGCCACTTCCTCGTCCCCAATGCCGTTCGCCTTGGCCTTGGGCTTGCGGATCATGCTGTAGGCGGCGGCCACCATCAACAGCGCGAAGAGGATGAGCATGCCGAGCGCCTTGCTCACGACGCGGTCGCCCACGGTGAAGAGCGGGTCGGGAAGCGCGGGCACCAGGAACGCACGCGTGGCGTACACGGCAAGGATGCTCGGCACACCGAAAACGATGGCCGTGCGCCAATGGATGTTGCCCATGTGCATGTGGCTGAAGGAGCCGATGAGGCTGGTGAGGCCCACGATGAAGAGGGAATATGCCGTGGCCAGCACCGCATCCACGCTGAACAGGTAGACCAGGATGGGCACGGTGAGGATGCTGCCGCCTCCGCCGATGAGGCCCAGGGACAAACCCATGAGGATGGCACCGATGTAACCGAGGATCTCCATGTCCATCAAAGCGTGACGCAGCAATTTTCCAGACAGTTGACGATCTTCAGGAATTCCGGGCGCTTCAGGTGCCAGTAGGTGTATTTGCCGTCCTTCTCGCAGTCGAGGAGTCCCTTGTCGCGCATGAGCGTGAGGTGCTGGCTGAGGATGGCCTGCTCAAGGTCGAGCATCTCCTGCAGTTCCCGGTTGCAAAGGCGCCTGTGGTCTCCCAGGGCATCGAGGATCGCCAGGCGATGGGGGTGTGCAACGGTGCGCAACAGTTCACTGGCGCGGATGAGCTTGTCACCACCCACACGTTCGTCAAGGGTCCCTGCCGTTCGGTTCGCTCTCATCGAACGCAAACGTATAGCAACATTGCTATCCATCTATGTGACTTCCATCACACAGGTGGATGTGTCCCTTTCCTTCAGAGCGCGTGGAGCATCGCTTCGCCGAAGTTCGCAACCTGATAGCGACGTATCCCTGGTATGGAGGCCAACGCATCCAGGTCACCGGGCAGTGAGCGCGCGATATCCGTCAGGAGCTGGTTGCTTGCCACGATCCCCATGCGGAGGTCATGCCGGAGGGTCAGTTCGTCGCGGCACTGCTTCAATCTCCGGAACCGGCTTTCATAGTCCTCATCACGGGGCCAGCGCTTCGGACGCGTTACGCGGGGCCATAGGTCCTTGGGGCATTCGAGCCCGCGTTGCACGGCATCCATGACCGAGCGCCCGTGGCGTTCGATGAGTTGCGCCCCCACGCCCTTTCGCGCGGCCAGTGCCTGGGCGTTCTGCGGCGGTTCCAACGCGATGCCGAGCAGCACATCGTTGCCCAGGACCATGAACGGGGCGCGGTCCATGCGTTCTGCAACGCCCTCACGCCACGCGTGCACCTCGCGCAGGATGGCCAATTGCGCTGGTCTCAGGGCCTTTGCGCCCTTCATGCGCAGGAAGGCGGGCTCGTCGCTGCCGGCGAGCTGGAACGGCGCGTCGCTGAGCAGGGCGAATTCCTCTTCGGCCCAGCTCCAGCGTCCCTTCTCCTGCAATTGTTCCTTCAGGATGTCGCGCACTGCAATGAGATGGCTTGTATCACCTGCAGCGTAGTCAAGCATGGGAACGGGCAGCGGGCGCTTGCTCCAGTCGGCCTTCTGGAACTTCTTGTCCACCTGCAGTCCCTGGTATTTCTTCAGGAGGGATGCCAGCCCGATCTCCGGTTCGTTCAGCAGTTCCGCGGCGATGAGCGTGTCGAACACGTTCTCCACGCGGATGCCATGGTCTCGGGCGAGTATCCGCAGGTCGTAGTCCGCATCATGGATGACCACCTCCATGCCGGGGTCGGATAGCATCGAACCGAGGTTGCCCAGTTCCGGCAGGCTCAGCGGATCGATGAGCCATGTGCTGTTCCGTGTGCTCAACTGCACCAGGCAGACCCGCTCGCGGTACCGATGAAAGCTGGAGGCCTCCGTATCCAGTGCGATGATCCGTTCCGGAGAGATCGCCGAGACGGTCCGCTCCAACGCTTCCGGATCGGTGATGAGTTGATAGTGCGACAAGGTCCGTGAGCGGTCAGATGTAACGGTCGCCACTATCGCCCTTCAGGTCGTTGACGAACTGGCGGATCTTCTGCTCGTCCTGTTTGCGGCATACCAAGAGCGCATCGTCAGTGCTCACAACGATGTGGTCACGGAGGCCTTGAAGGACCAGCAGCCGCTCATCGTGTGCATGAACGACGCAATCCGAACAATCATACAGACGCACCTGTTCGCCCACGGATGCGTTGCCGTGCTCGTCCTTTGGCAGGTGGGTGTACAGGCTCCCCCAGGTTCCAAGGTCGCTCCAGCCGAAATCGCTCATCACGGTGTAGACGTTGTCCGCCTTCTCCATGATGCCATAGTCGATGCTGACGTTCTCGCAGGTGTTGTACATGCCCTCTATGAAGGCCTGTTCCCCGGCGGTTCCGTAGATGCCTTCGCCTTCCGCGAACAGGGCATCCATTCCGGGAAGATGTTTTGCATAGGCCTTGGCTATGCTGGGTACCGACCAGATGAAGATGCCCGCGTTCCACAGGAACTCACCGCTTTCGAGGAAGCGTTCCGCGGTCTCCAGGTCGGGCTTTTCGGTGAACGTGCGCACCGGACGCACACGTGCATGGTCTCCCGTGGCCTCGCCGAACTGGATGTATCCATAGCCGGTGTCCGGCCGGCTCGGAACGATGCCCAGGGTGACCAGGCAGTCGCTGGTGCGGGCCTGCTCCACGGCGAGCTGTACGCTGAGCGCGAACGCCGGCCTGTCCATCACCAGATGATCGCTCGGTGCCACGATGATGCACGCATCCTTGTCGCGCGCGGCGATCACGCGGTTGGCGTAAGCGATGCATGGTGCGGTGTTCCGGCGCCCCGGCTCTTGCAGGATCTGGGATGCCGCCAGCCCGGGCAGTTGTTCCTGCACGATGGAGGCATATTGGGCATTGGTCACCACCAGGATGTTCTCCTTCGGGCAGATGTCCAGGAAGCGGTCGTAGGTCTGTTGCAGCAACGTGCGTCCAAGACCGAGGAAGTCGAGGAACTGCTTGGGGTATGCGCTCCGGCTCATGGGCCAGAAACGGCTGCCGACACCTCCGGCCATGATAACGCAGTACGTATGTCGATCGGTCATGGGAGAACAGGTTCGATGCGGCACCCGGGGATCACGAGGCCTTGCGTGCGATGAGCGGCCCGTTCACATGTACTTCGGCAAGCGGGTCGATGAGATAGATGCGGCGGTCGTTCAGGCAGTGGCAGCGATAGCGCTTGCGCAATTGGGGACCCTTCACGAAGATGCGGTCGTTGAATCGGAACACCGTGCGGTCGGGGAGCTCCTCCAGCATGGGACGCGGATCGCGGTCGTATTTGCGCAGTACGCGCATCAGCCGCTGGTCGGTGCAACTGCTCGCCGGTGCGTCGTGCAGGTGATGCTCCAAGGCCTGCAGCACATCGGCGGGGAATACGGCGCGGCTCATGAACGGACGCATCAGGCGATGGTAATCCTCCTTCCATGCGCGGCCATGCGGGTCCTTCCAGCGACGGGTGCGGGCCACGGTGGTATAGTGCGCGAACTCATGCACCAGGGTCACCAGGAAGGCGTATTTGTTCAGGTCGTTGTTGACCGATACCCGATGCGGGAGGTTTCCGGTCGCATTCCGGTAGTCACCCAATTTCGTCGCACGCGGCTTCACCACGCGCACCTGCACCGGGTTGCGGCGCAACCATTGGAGGATCACAGGCCAGGCTCCTGCGGGCACGTGGCGCCGAAGTAGCTCCAGATCATTGGAGAGCAGCACAGGAACGACGGGCATGGCTCAGATGAATGCGGACCCCGGTGGTAAGACCGTTCCGACAGGGCGCAAATTAGCATGCATCGGCCGTTCCTCAGGCTTGGTACGTTGATTCCATTTGGGGCAATCGCAGTCCTTTGCACGCCGGTATTTTTTCGGCGTTGATGCGCATCCTGCCAAAATGGCAGCAACGAGGGCCCCGATGATGATCCAGGAAAGCGCAAGCTGAGGCATTGCGCAAAGGTACGATCCCGGCAGCACCGTGCCCACATCGGTCATCCAGCCACCAATGGCTACATTCGCCCATCATCATGGGCATCCTGTTGCACATCGGACGGTATTTCCTCCTCCTGCGTGAGGTATTGGCCCGTCCCGAACGTCCAAAGCTCTATTGGCAGCGCACGCTGGATGAGATGGACCTGCTGGGCGTCAAGAGTTTAGGTATTGTGGCCCTGCTGTCCGTCTTCATGGGTGCGGTCATCACCATCCAGACCAGCACCAACATCGATTCCGCTTGGATCCCGGCCTATGTGGTGGGATTTACCACCCGCCAGAGCACCATCCTGGAGTTCAGCCCCACCATCATCTCACTCATCCTGGCGGGCAAGGTGGGCTCCACCATCGCCGCCGAGATCGGTTCCATGCGGGTGAAGGAACAGATCGATGCCCTCGATATCATGGGTGTCAATTCGGCGGCCTACCTCATCCTGCCCAAGATCGTGGCAGCAGTTCTGATGAACCCGTTCCTGGTGACCATCAGCATGTTCCTGAGCGTTTTCGGTGGCTGGATGGCCGGTGTGGGCACCGGCATCATCAGCTCAGAGGCCTATGTGGAGGGCATCCAATGGGATTTCGATCCCTTCACCATCACCTATGCCCTCATCAAGACCGTTGTCTTCGCATTCATCATCACCACGGTAAGTGCCTATCACGGGTATTACACCACCGGCGGCACCCGGGAGGTGGGCATCAGCAGCACCCGGGCGGTGGTCTACAGTGATGTTGTGATCCTCATTGCGAATTACGCGCTCACACAATTGCTCCTGATATGATCGAGGTGCGTGGCCTTTGCAAGCGCTTCGGTGATGTGCAGGTGCTCACCGACATCAATGCCGTCTTCGCCAAGGGCCGTGTGAACCAGGTGATCGGCAAGAGCGGCTCGGGGAAGAGCGTCCTGGCCAAATGCATCGTGGGCCTGCATGTGCCGGAAGAGGGGGAGGTGCTCTACGATGGGCGTTCGTTCCACCAGTTGGGAAAGGAGGCCAAACGGGGGGTGAGGCAGGAGATCGGCATGCTGTTCCAGAGCAGCGCACTGTTCGACTCGCTCACCGTGCTGGAGAACGTGCTCTTCCCGCTGCGCATGTTCGCCACCATGCCCCCGGAGGAAATGCGTGAACGCGCTGTGCAGTGTCTCCGCCGTGTGAACATCGTGGGAAAGGATGATCTCTATCCAAGTGAGATCAGCGGTGGCATGCAGAAGCGCGTGGGCATCGCCCGTGCCATCGCCATGAACCCCAAGTACCTCTTCGTTGATGAACCCAACAGCGGCCTGGACCCGCAGACGAGCATCGTCATTGACCGGCTGATCCAGGAGTTGACCGAGGAGTACGCCATGACCACGATCGTGATCACGCACGACATGAACTCGGTGATGGAGACGGGCCAGAACATCGTCTTCATCCATCAGGGCCGCATGTGGTGGAGCGGTGACAGGCATGCATTGCTCAATAGCGACAATGCCGAGCTGAATGCGTTCATCTTCGCCAGTGAGTTGATGCGTCAGGCACGGCGCGCACTCGGAGGGCGATAGGGCGAAGTGCACATCGCCTCCCGCACACCGTATGAAAAAGCCCCCGATGGAGATCCACCGGGGGCTTCTGCTGAATGGTATGTCGCTCCTTACTGCAGCGTCACACGCTGGGTGAGGGTGCCGTTGTTGTTGAAGATGCGCACGGTGTACACACCCTTGGCGAGTTCGCTGATGTCCATGGTGCTGGTACCGTTGATGCGCTCACTGCGCACCAGCTCACCGGCCAAGCCGAACACCTCCACGTTGTACACCTCCATGTCGCGGGTGCGGATGTTGATGACACCGTTGGTGGGGTTCGGGAAGAGGCTCACGCCCTCCAGGTCGCTGCCTTCGCTAACACCCACGTTCAGCGGCTGGGTGATGAGGCGCACAGCGGAGGCGATACCGTTGGTGAACAGGTCGTCACCGGGGATGAAAATGAGGCTCACGAAACCGGGCTGGGGCACGGTCTGGTCATCCAACACGCGGATGTGGCCTGCGCCGGCATTGCTGTTGAGCACCACGTTGCCGTAGTAACCACCGGCAGGCAGGGTGTAGGCGTTGTCGAACATCAGGCGCAACGCACCGTTGTCGAGGTCGGCATCGGTCACATCGTAGGCCTGGGTCTCCACCAGCGGGTTGTTGAGGTTGGTGGTGGCTGCGAACACATCGGTGGTGTCCAGGATGTTGGCGATCGCAAAACCGCCCACTTCAGTCCCGAACGCCAATGCCACTTCGATCCCGTAGACGGTGATGGGGTCGATCACCTCGTAGTAGGACATCACCTGCAGGCCGTCCTCGGCGCCGGTGAAGCTGTTGGTGCCGAGTGAGTTCAAAACCTCATAACCGGCGGGGTGGTTGCCGATGCCGTCGATGGAGTAGCGGCCGTTCGTGATCTCGAAGGCACGCAGGAACGTGTTGTTGGTGGGGTTCACGTCATCTGCGCTCTGGTCGCAGGTGGCAGTGAAGGTCGCGGTGTACACATCCTCGGAGCTGAAGGCGGATGTGTTGATCTCCGCCTCCAGGGCGCTGGTGGCACCCGAAGCCAGGCTGGCTTCGGTGGTGCTGGCCGTGCTCACTACAGCATTGCTGCTGTTGCGCAGGGTCATGGTCACCGTCACGTTGGTCAACGTGCTGGAGCCATTGTTCACGAACGTTCCACCCACCAGCATGGTGGGGTTCAGTTGGTCCTGCGGGATGCGACCATACTCCTCACCGGTGCCGGTGTGGGTCAGGAAACCGTCCAGCATCACCAGGTCAACGGGGGCCTGTTCGATGATGCACACATCGTCCACCATCCATGCGTAGTCGCAGGCACCCACGTAGCGGAAACGGATCCACACGGAGCTTTGGTTGCCGGCCGTGGCGGAGATGTTCACCTCCACCGTCTGGGGGTTGGCGGTGGCGGCGTTCACGTTGATCAGGTTCTGAGCACCTTCGGTGTTTCCATTGATCCAATACTCAGTCCAGTTGGAACCGTCATTGCTCACGTCCAGGAAGCAGTTGCCGAGGAATTGGCGATAGTACTGTTCGAATACGACCACCACGTTGCTCACACCCTGGCAATCCACGGGGGTGGCCATCTGCACGTAGCCGTTGTCGGTGGTGCAGAACAGGTCGCTATCGAACAGAGCGTAGCCGTTCGCAGCGGTGGTGGACTGGATCGCTGCGATGGGGAAGTCACCATCGGGCACTGCGGTACCGATGACCCAGTTGTTCACCGTACCATCGAGGGTACCGAACTCCCAGTTGTTCGCATCGGAGAAATCGTCGCACCAGATGGCAGCTCCGCGCTCGGTGCTGTTGGTGTTCACCCGGTCAAGGGTGGGCTTCACGCGGAACTCCCGGGGGAGCTGCGTCTTCGACTGGGCCATCACACCGGTGCCGGCGATCAGGATTCCCAGTACGGTCGAGTAGATCTTGGTCATGGGTCGTAAGGTTGGTTTGGACGTTCTTTCCTCTGCAAAGATACACCGCCCGGTCGTTCCGTTCCTCGCCCATGGCCTGCCTTTCCTTGGGTTCCAGCGCATGTATGGATGAACGTCCGGCTTAGAACGACGGAACCCCGTCCACCTGGCATGGACGGGGTTCCCTTGGATCGGGCAGGGGTCAGTGCAGGACCACCCGTTGCTGGTTCCTTCCAGCGCTGCTGTTGAGCTGCAACGTGTACACGCCCTTCGCCAGGTCGCTCAGGTCGATGGTGCTTGTGCGGCCCAGCACGAAGCTGCGTACCAAGCTGCCTGCAGCGTCGTACAGGTCCGCTTGGAACATCCCATCCATGCCAAGTTCCACCTGGATCCTACCTGTGCTCGGGTTGGGGAATAGGCTCACCACACTGTTCCGCACTGCGTCGGCCACCCTGTTCGTGCCTTCCGTCATCAGGCGCACGCTCATGGCGTTGCCGTTGGTGAACACCTGGTCGCCCGGGATGTAGATGAGGCTGGTGAGCGAAGGCTGGGCGATGGTCAGGTCATCCTGAACGCGGATGGTGCCCTGACCTGCATTGCTGTAAAGGGTCAACACGGCATAGTAGCCACCGGGCTGCAGTACGACCGGGTTGGCGAACAGGACGTTCACCGCTCCGGCACTGATGTCGCCCGCCACGAGGTCGTAGGCATCGCCCTCCACCCCCGGAGAATTGAAATCCGGCGTGGCTGCCAGCACGTCGCTGGTATCGTGGATGGCGGCGGTGACATAGCCACCGACCACGGTATTGCTGGTGATCAGGAACTCAAGCCCCTGCACGGTGAGCGGGCTGCGGACCTCGTAGTAGACCATGACCTTCAGGCCATCCTCTGCATCGGTGAACGAATTGGTGCCGAGCGAACCGATGGTGGCGCCACCGGGGTGGATGCCGATGCCGTCGATGCCATAGCGGGAATCGGTCACTTCAAATGCACGTACAACGCTGTTGTTGGCTGCATTGGCATCGCTTGCAGACTGGTCGCTGGTCACGCTGAGCGTGGCATCGTAGACCCCGTTCGCGAGCGCCGGAACGGTTGCGAACTCCTCCATGAAGACGGACGTGTTCGCAGCAAGCGACCCCAGGTTACTGGAGGCACTGAAGGCCTGGTTGTCATTGGCATCACGCACGGACATGGTGGCCACCACGCCGGTCTGTGAGAGGGAACCGTCGTTCTTCACCTCGCCGCCCACCAGCATGGTGGGGTTCAACTGGCTGGCCGGGATACGGTGGTACTCCTCACCTGTGCCGGTGTGGCTCAGGAACGAGCTCATGGCCACCAGGTCATACTGGAACTGCTCCACGATGGTGATGTTGTCGACCTGCCAACCGTAATCCCAGGTGGAGGTATAGCGGAACCGCAGGCGGACGAACGACGGGTTGGCCGCCACCCATTCGGAGATGTTCACCTCGATCACTTCGGGATTGGGGCGGCCTTCACGGCCAACACCAGCGTTGATCTCCACCTCGTCCCAGGTGGTGCCATCGTCGGTACTTACACCCACGAAGCATGCGTCCGCTTGGAACTCCTGGAAATACTGCTCGAAGCGCACGCGCAGGTTGGCGGGTGCGGCGGACAGGTCGATCGCCGGTGAGATGAGGGATGCATCCGTGGATTGGCCACCGACACCGTCGAAGTCATCGTCGATGATCGCCCATCCACTGGGGGTGCTCGTAGCCAGCGGTGGAACCGGGTAAGTGGAGGAGGTGGGGCCGGGGCCAACGTTCGTCCACTTCCAATCGACGATCCCCACGGGGCTCACGGCCGTCCACCCGTTGAGGTTCGCATCGAACGTCTCGGTGTAGTAGCTGATCCCTTTGGCGTGTCCATCCAGGCGTGGTGCGCTCTGGAAGCGTGCCTGTTGAAGTTGTGCTTCGGCCGCCAAGGGCGCCAGCAGTAGGAGTGTAGCGTACAAGTGCTTCATTCAAAGTGGGATTGAGCCACGAAGATAAGGGTACGTCGAAGAACCTCGAACGGGAGGTACAGGCATCCATCCTTCGGTCAGATGAGGAGTTCCGAGGAGAGGATATCGGAACGGATCATCCTGCTGATGAGCAATGGACCATGATCGAAGGGCAGCACATGTGAACGACGCGACAGTTTGCGTTAGTCGCCGCCCGAGAAACCTCGAGATACCCATAAGGTGGTTCCCTACGCACCTCTGCTGCAGCCGTATCCAATGAAAAGGCCCCGGCGAACGCCGGGGCCTTTTCATTGGATGGGAACCTGGATCACTCAATGGTGATGCGCTCCACCATGCTGCCCGCTTCGTTGAAGACGCGCACCATGTATACGCCCTTGGAGAGCTCGGTGAGGTCGAGGGTGGTGCTGCCTGCGAAGGTGGTCTGACCCACCACGGCTCCGAGGATGTTGGTCACCTCCACGTTGTGGGTGCCAGCATTGCTGGTGCGCACGTTCACGATGCCGTTGGTCGGGTTCGGGAACATGGACACGCCAGCAAGGGTCGCATTCTCGTTCACGGCCACCGAGTTGGAGAGCAGCATGCGGATCGAGGTGCCGTTACCGTTCGTGTAGACCTGATCACCGGGGATGTAGATGAGGGTCATGGCGTTCGGCTGTGGGACCGTGGCATCGTCGAGGATGCGGATACGGCCAGCGTTGTTGTTGCTGTAGAGGGTCACCGCAGCGTAGTATGCATCGGGGTCCAAGGTCACCGGGCTGTTGAACAGCACCCGCACACGACCGGCAGCCACGTCGTCCGCGGTGAGGTCGTAGGCATCGCTCTCAGCGATGGGGTTGGTCACGATGTCCAGGAACACATCGGCGGTGTCCAGAAGGCTCACGGTGACATATCCACCCACCTGCGTGTTGGCGGTGCTGAGGAACTCGATGCCGTACACATCAACCGGCTCATTCACCTCATAGTAGTTCATCACCACCAGACCGTCAGCTGCATCGGTGAAGCTGTTGGTGCCGATGGAGCTCAGGATCTCATAACCAGCGGGGTGGTTGCCGATGCCGTCAGCACCGTACAGGTCCTGGTTGATCTCGAACACGCGGAGGTACGAGTTGTCAGAGGGGTCATTGTCCTCGGCATCGCTGCTCACCGAAAAGGTGGCGGTGTACACATCATCGGGGAGGTTGGCAGGAACGGTAACGAACTCTTCCAAGGCATCGGACGCACCCGAGGCGAGGGTGGCGATGGTGCGCGATGCGCTCATCACTTCCACACCGGAGCTGTTGGTCACGCTCACCGCGATCACGACGTTGTTCTGAGCTGCGCTGCCAGCGTTGGTGACAGAGCCGCCCATCAGGATGGTCTCGAGCAACTGTGGGTAGGGCATACGGCCATACTCCTCG
Source organism: uncultured Chryseobacterium sp. (assembly GCA_964559165.1). Taxonomy (GTDB): domain Bacteria; phylum Bacteroidota; class Bacteroidia; order Flavobacteriales_F; family PHOS-HE28; genus PHOS-HE28. The sequence continues at coordinate 3,180 of CAZLGY010000036.1, read as the reverse complement.
CCGGTACCGGTCTGGGTCACATAACCGTCGTTCATGGTGAGGTTGTTCGGGAACAGCTCCACGATCTGAACGTCATCGATCTGCCAGTGGTAGTGCGATGCGGTGGGGTTGTGCTGGAAGCGGAACTTCACGTTGCTCGCGTTACCGGCGATATCGTTGGAGATGTTCTGGCGGATCTGCGCAGAGTTGTTGTCGTCATTGGCGTTGAAGACACCGTTGATCGTGTAGCTCAAGGGCCACGTGGCGCCACCGTCAAGGCTCAACTGCAGGGCGTGCGGCGAGGCGGCCTGGCAGCACCAGCGGAAGCGGTGGGTGAAGACGATCTCCACGAACGGGGAACCGCTCAGGTCGAGCACGGGGCTCTCCAGGGCGGCATCCCACTCAACGGGAGCGGGAACGATCACCGGGGGGTTGGCCGTGAAATTCGTGTTGGCCGAGTCGCCGTTGAAGATCATGAACCCGTTGGCGGCAGAGGGGGAGTTGATGCGCTGGGCGGGAGCGGAATAGGCGCCCACGGGGCCGGTGGTGGACCACCGCCATACCGATGCGTTGGGACCCGTGACCTCCCAGGACCCGAATCCGTTATTGCCATCCAAGCCGTTGGCGAAGTCCTCCGAGAAGATGACATCGCGCTGTGCGCCTTCGGATACCGTTGTTGCAGGGCGGTTCACTTCGGCACCTGCCTTTTCCAAACGGATCGGCTTGGCCACTTGTTGTGCCATGCCAGCCCCGGTGATGGCCGCAGCCATCAGAACGAGAAAGTAGCGTTGGTTCATTGTTCGCTGGTTTGTTTGTCTGAACAGGAAGCCGAAGTTAAGCATGAACCCGTCCCGTTCGATACAATGCTCAAGAAAAGGTCTATCCAAGAACCCGGCAGAAGGACTTCGATCCTTTGGGGCCTACCGGCTCGCAGCCATCACTATGCGCTGAGCAACAGTGACTTGTTCGCTCTGTAGCGATACCAGCAGGACACCGGTCCAGGTGGCTGGAGCCGGCATCGCGATCAGGTGCTTGCCCGCCGGAACATGCTGCTCGAAAAGGGTCCTGCCCATGGCATCCCTTACCACGACCATGGCGGTGCCATCTGCGTCGCGACGTTCCAGAACAAGTTCGTCATGGACCTGTCGCAGCCGGAAATCGTCCTGTCCCAACCCGTTCTCCCGCAGGCCCACGCCGACCTGCTCAAAGTGCAGCCGCAGCATGGGCGATACCGGCAGGTAGTCCACATCCAGGAAACTCCCCTGCAGCGTGACAGCGGCTCCGGGCGCAGCAGGGCCTGCAACACGTGCTTCCAACCGATCACCGGTGCCCACGCTCTGGATACCATAGTGGATGTCGCCGCTCAACGTGACGGAACCATCGAATGGCAGGAACAGAGGCACACCGGTGGCGATCCGCTGGATATCATCAACTGTGAGGATATGCCGTGCACTGCTGTCCAGGAAGCTCAGGTTCGCATCCAGCAACAAGGCACGCACCGTGGTGCCCACCGTGCTGCCACTGCCGAGGAACGCGGTGATGCCTGTCGGGATCCTCTCCTCCTGCAGCAGTTCAGCCCGTGCAAGCACCACGAAAACGCCATCACCGCCGACATCGCCCTGTGCGGGTCCCAGGGCGGACCCGATGGCCCCATACCCATCCGCCCAGCCCGGGCCGGTGATGCGCATGGTGGCCGATCCGCTGTTGTCCAGCGCGTCCTCGTCCGCAGCCTGTGCCTCAACGGAGTATCCGACCGCAAGCTCACCCACCGCCGATGGGATCCATCCGGTGGCCACGCGCAACACCGCCTCACCACCGGGCGCCAGGCTGTCCAACGGGGTCGAAGTGAAGGGGCCCGCTGTGGTGCCGTTCTGCGTGATGGTTACGTTCACGCGCAGTTGACGTGCCGTGTTGCGGCCGCTGTTACGGATGCGCGCCGCCACCGTCAGTGCTTCGGCTTGTTGCAGGGGAAGCTCGGTGTAGCGAAGGCTGCGAACGCTGCTGTTGAACGGCGTTGGCAGTGGGTCGTGCAGATACGTTCCGACCAATGTCACGTCCTCGTTGAGCCGGCCGCGGAGGCAGATATCGTCCAAGGCGATGCCGCTGGCCCATTGGCCGTTGTCGCTCCAGGTGAAGCGCACCTGCACGGTGCCGGCACCGTCGAGGTCTTCCAGGTCAACGAAGCGCTGCTGCCATGCGTTGTCCACGGAAGGAATGCTATCCACCCGCGTCCATGTGCTGCCATCGGTACTGGCCTCCACAAGGGCAGGTCCACCGCCGAAGTTGCCGTCGTGGAAAACCCGGTACTGCAGGACTGTTCCGGTCACCGCGGAAAGGTCCACGGCCGGACTTGTCAGCACCACGTTCCCCATGCTGCAGTCGCAGGGAGGGGCATCGTCGTTGGCCATGATGAAGCGGCCATTGAAGGGCATATCAACCACGGGGAAGAAGCCGTTCACGTTCGCGGTGGTGGCGTTGGATACCCGCCAGGCAACCTCGGCGGTGCCTGCGCCACCCACGACATCCACCAGCGGACCGATGTCCCACCCTGACGGGAGCCCCGCCTCGAAGTCGGCGCTGAGCAGGCAGGGCAGGGCCTTGTCCTGAGCGTGCAGGGTGGCCGTGCCGGAAATGGCAAGAAGGGCGGCGGTGAGAATGGATCGTTCGCTGGACATGGGTGGAGCGCGAAAGTACCGCATTGACGCACAGTGCCCCCCAAAAAGCACCCCCGGTCCGTTGGTGGCGGGACCGGGGGTGACGGGGTGTGATCAGGGTCAAGCCTCGGCGGAAGCGTATTCCTCCACGGGCGGGCAGGTGCACACCAGGTTGCGATCACCGTAAGCGTTGTCCACGCGGCTGGCGGTGGGCCAGTATTTCCAGTCGCGGTTCACACTTGCCGGGAAGGCGGCCTTCTCGCGGCCATAGGGATGGTTCCACGTGTCGGCACACACCTCGTCGCTGGTGTGCGGGGCCATCTTCAGCACATTGTCCGCCTTGTCGGCCTTGCCCCCCTCGATCTCGGCGATCTCGTGGCGGATGCCGATCATGGCGTCGATGAAGCGGTCCAGCTCGGGCTTGGCCTCGCTCTCGGTGGGCTCCACCATCAGTGTCCCTGCCACAGGGAAGCTCACCGTGGGAGCGTGGAAGCCATAGTCCATGAGGCGCTTGGCGATGTCCTCCACCTCCACGCCGGCGGTGCGC
>CAZLGY010000035.1:14752-25896 GCA_964559165.1 uncultured Chryseobacterium sp. | reverse complement strand
TGCGACGGCCGATCAACGGCACTTCCACCTGCATGCCCCTCAGGTCGGCGTAGCGCTCATCGTCGGGATGCACCGCCACCGCCGTATCGCCCAGGATGGTCTCGGGGCGCGTGGTGGCGATGGTGATGTACTCCCCGTCCTCTGCTACTGTGGCATCACCCTCTCCTTGGGAGAGGGCCGGGGTGAGGCCAACCACCTTATACCTGATGTAGTAGAGCTTGGAGTTCACCTCCTTGTGGATCACCTCCTCGTCGCTCACGGCAGTGAGGGCCACGGGATCCCAGTTCACCATGCGCAGGCCGCGGTACACAAGGCCCTTCCTGTGCAGGTCGATGAACACATCGATGACGGCATCGCTGAGGTCGGGCTCCATGGTGAAGCGCGTACGGTCCCAGTCGCAACTGGCGCCGAGCTTCTTCAGTTGTTCCAGGATCACACCGCCGTACTTCTCCTTCCACGCGAAGGCGTGCTCCAGGAACTTCTCGCGTCCGATGGCGCTCTTCCTGATGCCCTGCTCGGCGAGCAGCTTCACCACCTTCGCCTCGGTGGCGATGCTCGCATGGTCCGTTCCCGGCACCCAGCAGGCGTTCTTCCCCTGCATCCGCGCGCGTCGCACCAGCACGTCCTGGATGGTGTTGTTGAGCATGTGGCCCATGTGCAGCACGCCGGTGACATTGGGCGGGGGGATCACCACGGTGTAGGGCTCCCGGTGGTCGGGCACGCTCCGGAAGTATCCCTTGTCCATCCAATGCTGGTACCACTTGGCCTCGCTCTTGGCGGGCTCGAAGCGTTTGGAGATCTCGGTGGATGCCATGCCTGCGGAAAATGAAGCCCCAAAGGTACTGGGCGGGGAGGTTGGAGAGGCGGGAACATTGGCAGGACCGGGCAACGGTGAGCAGATGCCGACGACAGCGTGCAGCCCCCCGGATCGGAACGGTTCTTGGTGGTGGGGTGCGGTAAGCAGGATATACCCCTGTTAAACTCCTGTTAAGGCCTTGGCATCCACCGAACGGGCCCTCTACCTTCGCCGTACCAAGTTCAGCAAACACCCTTCCTTACCATGAAACAGCTTCTCCTCACTGCAGCGTTCGGCCTGCTGGCCGCCGCCACCTTCGCCCAGCCCAACGCAAAGCCGGTGGGCGGCAACGGCCCCATGATCTCCGTGAACAAGGACAGCCACGACTATGGCACCATCAAGCAGGGCGCCAACGGCACCTGCGAGTTCACCGTGACCAACACGGGCGACCAACCGCTCATCATCACCAACTGCCAGGGCAGCTGCGGTTGCACCGTGCCCAAGTGCGAGAAAGAGCCCATCAAGCCGGGACAGACCAGCACCATCACGGTGAAGTATGACACCAACCGCGTGGGCCCCATCAACAAGAGCGTGACCATCTCCAGCAACGCCACCAACGCCCCCTCGAAGATCGTGACCATCAAAGGCACCGTGGAGGCCAGCACCGCAGCCACCACACCCGCCAGTCCCATGAAGGAGCAGAGCCCCATGGCGCCCGTGGAGAAGATGTGAACACGTTACGGCACGGTTCCTGCTAACACTGCGGTACGCACCCAATGACCATGAAACAGTTCTTCCTTTCCCTCAGCATCGCACTCACAAGCTTCAGCGCCTTCGCACAGGAGAACGCCAAACCCGTGGGTGGAAGCGGCCCCATGATCTCCGTGGACAAGGAGGTGCATGACTACGGCACCATCGCGCAAGGCGCCAATGGCACCTGTGAGTTCGTGGTGACCAACACCGGCGACGCACCCCTGATCCTCACCAACTGCAAGGGTAGCTGTGGTTGCACCGTGCCCAAGTGCGATACAGAGCCCATCAAGCCAGGTGCCAGGACCACCATCACGGTGAAGTACGACACCAAGCGGACCGGCCCCATCAACAAGAGCGTCACCATCTCCAGCAACGCCACCAACGCGCCGGAGAAGATCGTACGCATCAAGGGCACCGTGGAGGGCACCGAAGCCTCGCCCGCCACTCCGGTGAAAGAGACCAGCCCTGTGGCCCCTGTGAACAACTGACGCCTCTGCGCGATGAACGGCCCCTCCCCGCAACGGGAGGGGCTTTTTCATGCTCTGACGCGAACGGCGACGCAACCTGGGAACTGCAAATGGCGTAAGACGGTGCACATCGAACGCTGCATGCACCGGTCCTCCGCGGTCCCGCTTCCCACCCTGCTGCTCTCCTTCGTGTTCGCATGCCTGGTCTCCGTGGGGGCCGCGCAGGAACGAACGACCATGCTGCGTGAGTATGTCGCGGTCGGCATCGATGACCACCAGACGGAAAAGGTGTTCAGGGAGGAGATGACCTCGTTTGCGCCCGATGTCCTCCTTTCCATCGATCGGTCCATCGGTGAGGTACACATCATTGCCATCCTTCCCTTCGACGAGGCCCAGTTCATCGAATACGCCCAGTTCCTGGGTGTGGCCCTGACCGAACGTCCCGAGGACGAATGACCCACCTACCGGTACACACCCAGCCCTCCCGAACCGTGCGCCCAGCCTTGCCTCACCGCCTGCGCTCGATCGCCTTCAGTGGTGCCGTCCTGCTCGGCGGCACCATCGCAACCGCCCAAGGCTCCAGCAACTCCTGTGGCTTCAACGCAGCCAACAGGTACACGGTAGGGACCACGTGCACGTTCGCAGCGTTCAACAAGCCTGACGCCTACACGGCCACCTTCACCCCAGCGGGCAGCACCTGCGGGTCCTCATCCAATGACGACGCGTGGGGATGGTTCACGGCCACCGCCACCACCACCAACATCACCTACGACCCGAGCGACAGCCACCGGTCGATCCTGCATGTGTTCTCCGGCACATGCGCGACCCTCACCCAGGTGGCCTGTGCCAACGCCGGAAGCAACGGTGCCAACATCAACCTCACCATCACCACCGTACCGGGGGCCAGCTACGTCATCCGCATCCAGCGGCACGGGTCCAACAATGCCATGAACGGCAGCATTTGCCTGTGGTCGCCGGTTCCCAACGACACGCCCTGCACCGCCACCACCCTCCCCCTGGCACCCTCCTGCAGCCCCACCAGCTCCACCAACAGCGGGGCCACCTACGCAGCGGTGCCCGGCGCACCCAGCTGCGGCAACTACACCACCGGAAGCCGCGACGTATGGTTCCAGTTCACCGCCGGGCCGCTCGGCTCCGTCACACTGCAGAGCCAGGCAGGCTCGCTCACGGACGGTGCCATGGCCGTATACACTGGCACAACCTGCAGCGGCACGCTCCTTGAAGTGGCATGCGATGACGACTCCGGACCGGGCCTGATGCCGTTCATCAGCCTCAACAACCTCACTCCCGGCCAGGTCTACTTCGTGCGGTTCTGGGGCTTCGGGTCAGCAACAGGCACCTTCACCATCTGCGCACAAGGCGTCACCGCGCTCCCCGCCGGACAATGCCACTATGTGCTCAACCTCTACGACAGCTTCGGCAACGGCTGGGGTACATCGTCCGTGGGCATCAGCATCAATGGCGGGCCGTATCAGTACCACACGGTGACCAATGCGTACAACCAGGTGGTGATCGGCGTGAACGCCGGGAACATCATCGCGCTGCAGTACAACAATAGCGGCCCGTTCCAGGACCAGAACCGCTACACGCTCACCTACTTCGGCACCCCTGTGTTCTCGTCCGGAACCCCGCCACTGAACGGGCTTTCATACGCCACCGTGGTCACCTGCCAGCCACCGCCGCCGCTCCCGGAGGATTGTGTGGGCGGCGCTACGCTGTGCTCCAGCCAGGCCTTCTCCAGCAACGCGAACACCACCGGGGCGGTGGCCGACCTGACCGCCCTCAACCGGGGATGCCTCAACGCGCTGGAACGCCAGGGTACCTGGTACAACTTCGCCATCTCCGCGCCGGGAACCCTGGGCTTCACCATCGCCCCCACCAACCCCGCGGATGACTACGATTTCGCCGTGTGGGGACCCTTCCCGCCGGGCAGCACGCGCGCCACCATCTGCCCACCGGCAGCCACACCCCTGCGCTGCTCCTATTCCGGCTTATCCGGGAACACCGGCCTGAACAACGTTGCGCTGGACCTCAGCGAAGGTGCCGGTGGCAATGCCTGGGTGAACCACCTGTCCGTGAACTCGGGCGATGTCTACCTGCTTTACGTGAGCAACTATTCCATCAGCGGGCTCGCCTTCAACCTCAGCTGGCAACTGGGAGGTGGAGCATCCATGGACTGCGTGGTACTACCGGTGGAATGGCTCTCCTTCACCGGAAGCCCTTCGGACAAGGGGGTGGACCTTGAATGGGTGACCGGAAGTGAGCAGGGCAGTTCCCATTTCGTGGTGGAACGATCCACCGACGATGTACACTACTCGCCCATCGGACAGGTGACCGCCGCCGGCAGTTCCAGCAGCCCACTGGCCTATCGCTTCACCGACGAAAAGCCCTCCGATGGTCTCAACTACTACCGCATCAGGCAGGTGGACATCGACGGGACGAGTGAACGCTCCGACGTGGTCGCCATCCGGTTCAACGGCACCTTGAGCGTTGGTGGCAAGTTCCCCAACCCCACCCACGACCGGATCAACATGGACATCCGGACGGCGGCAGCGGAACAGCTCACCATCACGCTGTTGGATGCCACCGGCAGGACCGTTCGCATGCATGCCATGACCTGCGCGGCAGGCATCAACCGGTTCAGTGCTCCGGTGGGTGATCTGGAACCCGGCGCCTACAGCCTGCTCATCATGGACCAGCGGGGGGGCATCACACAGGGCGGCCATTTCATCGTGGAGTAGGGGCCGGCCCGTACGCACATCATATCTGCGGTTGGCGACATCGATGCGGGAGCGCCATGGTCCTGCCCGCTGTGCGGAAAAATATCGGCGGATCCACGCGGGAGGCCGATCTTTGCACGCTCAAACGGATACCGCCGATGCCTTCGATCTCCACCAAGGGCCGCCTGATGCCCGCCTCGCCCATCCGCAAGCTCGTGCCCTTCGCCGAGGGCGCCAGGGAACGTGGCATCAAGGTGATCCACCTGAACATCGGGCAGCCGGACATCGCGACACCCTCCGTGGCCCTGGAGGCCATCCGTAACCTGGACCGGACGGTGATCGAATACAGCCACAGCGCTGGATACGAGAGTTACCGCAAGGGGCTCGCAGGCTACTATGAGCGGCACGGCATCCAGGTGACCCATGAGCAGATCCTGATCACCAATGGCGGCAGCGAGGCCCTGCTGTTCGGCATGATGGCCTGTTTCGAGCCGGGCGATGAGCTCATCATCCCCGAACCCTACTACGCCAACTACAACAGCTTCGCCCTCTCCGCCGGCGTGAAGGTGGTACCCGTGCGCAGCACCATCCAGGACGGCTTCGCGCTTCCCCCCATCGAGGCCTTCGAGGCGCTCATCACACCGCGCACCAAGGGCATCCTCATCTGCAACCCCGGGAATCCCACCGGCTACCTCTACAGCAGGGATGAACTTCTCCGCCTCAGGGACATCGTCCTCCGGCACGACCTCTACCTCTTCGCGGATGAGGTGTACCGCGAATTCTGCTACGATGGCGCCGTCCACGTGAGCGCCATGACGCTCGAAGGGCTTGACCAGCATGTGGTGCTGGTGGACAGCGTGAGCAAGCGCTACAGCATGTGCGGCGCGCGGGTGGGCGCGTTCATCACCCGCAATGCCGCGCTCTATGCCGCCGTGCTCAAGTTCGCACAAGCACGGCTCAGCCCGCCCACCTTCGGACAGATCGCCAGCGAGGCCGCCCTGCGCACCCCGGACGCCTATTTCACCGAGGTCATTCACGAATATGTCCAACGCCGCAACGTCCTGGTGGACGGCCTCAACAGCATCCAGGGAGTGACCTGCCCCAAGCCCAAGGGCGCGTTCTACTGTGTGGCCGAGCTACCCATCGACGATGCGGATACATTTTGTCAGTGGTTATTGGAATCCTATTCACACGAAGGTGCCACGGTGATGATGGCCCCCTGTTCCGGCTTCTATTCCGGTCCGGAGGCCGGAAAACAGCAGGTGCGGCTGGCCTACGTGTTGGAACAGCCCCTGCTCCGCAAGGCGGTGGAGGTGCTGCGGGCCGCGCTTGCCGCCTATCCCGGCAGGCGCTGACCCCTTGTGGCACAGGCAACCAAGCGGGAGCCCGTGCGTCAGAACCTTGGGCAAGGAAGGCACGTTACAGAGAATACATACCAGCTTTCCACCACCAGTTGCGTTCCAAGGGCGAACCCGCTATCTTCGCACGTACATTTAACGTCCATCAAAGCCACAGGACACATGTTCATCCGTACGATCCTACCCGCCATGGCGGTCCTTCTTGGCCTCAGCGCCAAGGCCCAGAATCCGGAACTGCTGCACCTGCGCACCTCCGCTCCGTTGGATGCGAGCAGCTTGAAGCATGTGGTACAGGCCATGGTGGACATCGACCCCCTTGCCACGGTGAGCTGGAGCGATGACCTTACGATCATCCAGGTGCGGCGCAACCCCAGCATCAGCGTGGACCAGGTGCGCAGCGCCATCACCGGCACCGGTGTGGGACTGCAGCCCGGCCTTGTCGATCCCGCCACCCTCTTCCCGGCTCCCGGAACCACAGAGCCTGTCTACATCGTCACCGGTGATGAGCAGTCCGATCTGGCCCGCTACCGCGCTGCCGTGGAAGCATGGAATGCGCTCCACCCGGAAGCCCCCGTTGGAGAACCCGTGCACCTGAAGGATAACCAGTGATCCGGCCGCGACCATGAAATCACGCTACACGCATCTTTCCACCGCGCTGGCGGCCGTGTTCTTTGCAGCACACGTTTCCGCCCAAGCCCCTTGCACAGGTGCCCTGGCCGGAACCACACAGGTGCCCAATACATCATGGACGGCTACGGGCCTTCCGCCCAACCTGACCCCCACGGTCACGGCCACCACGACGACCGGATCGAACGTGATCGTGGTCAATACGTCCACGGGTCTTACGGTCGGCACCGGTGTCAGCGGTCCGGGCATACCTGCCGGCACGACCATCACCGCCATCGCAGGTACCAGCGTTACCCTGAGCAACGCAGCTACCGTCACCGGTGGACCTGTGCCGTACACGTTCACGATCACCCCAGGATGGGGGTTCAACTACCCACCGGCCACATCCGGTTTCCCAGCACAAGCGGGCCAGACAGCTTTGAACTGCACGGCATGTCCGGGGGCGTTCGAAACGCCGATCTGCGCGAACCAGTTCGCACGCTACTACATGTGCCCCGGATATGTTTACACCATCACGCTTTGCAATAGCTCCACTTCGTGGAACTCTTCCATCTCCGTAACGAACGCGGCCTACAGCGCAGGTTACGAGTTCGATGACGATGGCTGCGGCACGGTCAATGGTCTTTCAACGGTGACCTTCGTTCCAAGCATCGGTCAGGTGTATGCCATCCGGGTGCTCAGCGACCCCTGCGTGGTCAGCGCAGCGAATTGCGGCACGCTGCAGATCAGTTGTTCACCGGTCCCGCCAGCACCCTCCAATGACAACCCGTGCAACGCCACACCGCTGCCGGTGAGCACTTCATGCAATTTCAACCTCGGGTCCACGGCATACGCCACCTCCACCAATGGTATTCCCGTGCCCACCGGCTGTGGTGCCAGTGCTTCAGGGCAGTTCGGTGGTTACGATGTGTTCTTCAGCGCCGTGGTGCCACCATCGGGCAATCTTTCCATCCAAACATCATTGATCAGTGCGGGTAATATCGCCATGGCGGTGTATCGCGCAGCCAGTTGTGTGGGCCAGTTCAACCAGAGCGTGACACGCGTATTGGGAAGCAACGTACTTACCACGGCGAGCACGTCCGGTCTCGTGGTGGGCATGGCCATCAGCGGTACCGGCATCCCTGCTGGCAGCGTGGTAACCGGCATCACGAACGCCACCACCTTCACCATCAGCAACAATGCCACGCTGGCGGGCGCGGTAACAGCCACCTTCAACATCTGGCAGCAAATCGCCTGCAACCAGGACGCGGGCGGTGTTACGCCGGCCCCGTTCCTCACATTCAGTGGCCTGGTGCCTGGTGAAACGGTGTACATCCGTGCCTGGCCGGAGGGCTTCGCGAACACCGGCACCTTCGAGATCTGCGCCTACGAGCCCGTGCCCCCACCCAACGACAACCCCTGCGGTGCCATCGTGCTTCCCGTTGTGGCCCCCTGCACACCCGGCCAATACAGCACGGAAAGCGCCACCCCGCTGGCAGCCACTATGACGGCGACCCCTGTTCCTGCCTGCGGAGCTCTGGCAGGCGGTGATGTGTGGTTCCGCGTGACCATGCCGGCATCGGGTAGCATGAACGTCAGTACGATCGCCGGTTCGCTCACGAACATGGCCATGGCGATCTACACGCTCACCAGCGGCGCCATCTGCGGTCCTGGGACCCTCACCCAGGTGGCTGGTGCTTGCAACGACAATGCTTCGGCCACCAACCTGATGCCCTCGCTGACCATCGCCGGGGCTCCAGGCACCGTCTACTATGTGCGGGTGTGGAACCTGTCGGCATTGTTCGGAACGTTCAGCATCTGCGCCACACCGAACACCCCTCCACCGAACGACAACCCCTGCGGCGCACTGCCTTTGACCGTGCGGTTCGGGTGCATCTTCGACATCTACACCAACGCCTTCGCCACCCAGACCGGAACCACCGGTGCGGGCTGGACGAGCGCACCGAACCCCGCCGCGCCATGCGCCACGGCCGCTCCGACCGCGGACGTGTGGTTCACCGCCACGGTACCGCCGAACGGCACATTGCAACTTGATACCGATGACGGCCTGCTCACGGATGCCGGTTTGGCGGTCTATTCCGCCACAGGCACCTGCGGAACCAACAACCTGTCCCTGACCCAGGTGGCTTGCAGCGCCGGCGGCAGTGCGCAAAGTGCGGCCATGCCGTTCGGAACGTTCGCCGGCCTGACGCCGGGAACAACGGTATACATCCGCGTATGGAGGCAGTCAGGCGGTGACGGGAACTTCCAATTGTGCGCCCGACGGACGGACAGCCCCACGCCCAATGGATCGTCCAGCTGTGACTACACCTTGCGGATGTCCGATACAGGAGGTGATGGCTGGAACGGTGGGTATGTGCGTGTTTGCCTGGTGCCCGGGGTCTGCACCAACTACTCCATCGTCGGCGGCACGGGTTTCATCAACTTCAGCGGCAATATCGGTACCGTCGTCACCTTCCAATATTTCCCGGTGGGCGGTTTCCAGAACCAGATCTCGTACTCGGTGGCTGCACAGAATGGTTTTGCCATCTACCAAAGTCCGAACGGACCGACGGCGGGTAACAATTTCAGCTTTGTGATCAACGCGGAATGCAACGTGCCGCCAGCGCCACCCAGCGATTGTGCCGGCAACGTGGAGGTGTGCACCAACCAGGTGATCACGGGCCTTCCCAACAACACCGGTAACACGGCGGACCTGAACGCCTCCAACCGGGGTTGCCTCTCCGGCAACGAAGTGCGTGGTCAGTGGTTCCGGTTCACCACCTATCAGGGAGGCACCGTGGCCTTTGATATCGTGCCTGGTGTTCCGGCGGACTACGATTGGGCCGTTTGGGGTCCGTACAACGGCGCCCCCCCCTGCCCCCCGGCCGGACCGCCGCTGCGCTGCACCTTCTCTGCCGTGGCAGGCCCCACAGGTATGAACGCGACCTCGGTGGACCTCACCGAAGGAGCTGGAGGTAACAGCTATGTGCGCTACATCGATGCGGTGGCGGGACAGACCTTCCTGCTGTACATCGACCGCTGGACGTCGATCCAGACGCCATTCGCTCTCAACTGGAACCTCGGTGGCGGTGCGAGCATCGATTGCCTGGTGCTACCGGTACAGATGCTGAGCTTCGACGCAAAGCCCAACCAGCGCATGGTGGATGTAAGCTGGTCCACTGCCAGCGAGCACAACAGCGATCACTTCGTGGTGGAACGCAGCGCGGATGGGGAACACTTCAGCGAGATCGGCAAGGTGAACGGCATGGGTAACAGCCAATCCACCACCACCTACGGGTTCGTGGACGAGCAGCCGCACAGCGGCATGAACTATTACCGCCTGAAGCAGGTGGACCGCAACGGTGAGTTCATGTACACCGAGGTGCGCACCGTGTTCTTCCGCCGCACCGGGCTGCCCATCGAGCTCTATCCCAACCCCGCACGTGAGAGCATCGCGCTCGCCTTCGATGCCGTGGAAGAGGGTGCAGCACAGTGGCGCGTGCTCGACATGAGCGGGCGCATCGTATTGCAGGGCAACACCGCCATGCAACGCGGCACCAACCGCATCGATATCGCCCTTGAGCGCGTGGAGAACGGAAGCTATATGGTGGAGTTGCTGGACGCGGCCTCCGTGCCGATGGGCAACGGACGCTTCATGAAGCATTGACCGTTACCCCCTGAACCCGCAAGGGGGAGCCAGAACCTTGGCTCCCCCTTGTTCGTTATAAGGTTGGATGCGGGGAGAGGTTCCGTACATGAAATGATCGTATCTTCATCCTTGGAACGGCCTGCGGTCCACATCATACGCGCATGATCATGCACTTCACACCGCTCCGACAAGGCGCACCCATGCGGGCCAAGAGCCTGTTGTCGGTCATTGCGCTTCCCTTCCTGTTCGTGGCTGGCATGTGGTGCATGCCCATGTCATCGTATGCGCAGTGCCTGGGTACGACCACCACCGCGGTCACCGGTACACGCACAGCAGGCTCCACCACCATCACAGCGGTCACTCCCAACACCAGCACCCTGATCGTGGGCATGCCTGTGAGCGGCACCGGGATCCCTGCAGGAGCCGTGGTAACGGGCATTCCCAACGCCACCTCGTTCACCATCAGCATTCCGATCACCACCGCCGGCAGCGGCCAGATCAACCTCACCTCATTGGTGCCGAACACGGATTGGCTGCCCGCCACGGTGCCTGCCACACCAGCCTACACGTTCAACTATCCGCCGGTAGGTTCCACATTCTGTGCCGTGTGTCCTTCCCTCTTCACAGTGGATATCTGTGGGAACGAATATGCGCGTATGTACATGTGCGCAGGCAATCTGTACACCATCAGCTTGTGCGGAACCGCTGCCAACTGGAACTCCACGATCAGTATCACCGGTGCCACCACCGACTTCCCTGCAGCGGACGGTT
>CAZLGY010000035.1:0-14634 GCA_964559165.1 uncultured Chryseobacterium sp. | reverse complement strand
CGGATGGTTTCACCACGTTCGATGACGATGGCTGTGGAACACCCAATGGCCATGCCCAGGTGACCTACACCCCCATCGCATCCGGCCTCCGCTTCATCCGCATCCTGTCCAACAATGGCGGCGACCCCTGCAGGCCCAACCACACCCTGTGCGGCACGCTGTCCATCACCTGCGCAAGCATCCCGCCCCCCCCGGTGAACGACAACCCCTGCACAGCGTTCCCGCTGCCGGTGAACGCCACCTGCACCACACCCTTCACAACAAGCAGCAACTGGGCCACCAACACCTCGTTGCCTCCCCCTGCGTGCGGCACGTACGGCGGTTATGACGTTTGGTTCAGTGTGGTGGTACCCGCTTCCGGTTCCCTGGCCCTCCAGACCGAGCTCATCGGGGCCAACGACCTGGCGATGGCCGTCTATTCCGTGCCGTCCTGTACGACGCAATACCTGCTACCCGCCACGCGAACCCTCGGCTCCAACCTGGTCACCGGGACCAACACAACGGGCATGGTCGTGGGCATGGTGGTCACGGGAACTGGCATACCGGCGGGCACCACCGTGGCTTCCATTGTTAGCGGCACCAGTTTCACGCTGAGCAACGCGGCCACCTCCACCACCACGAACAACCTGTCCGTGAACGTGTGGCCAGCGGCGGTGGCATGTAATGCGGACATCGCGGTCGGCAGCACGGAGCCGTTCATCACCCTCAATGATCCCGCGCTTGCCGGACGCACGGTGTATGTGCGCGTATGGCCACAGACGGGACCTGCCAACGGCGGCAGTTTCGATATCTGTGCCTTCGAACCCACGCCGCCACCGAACGACAATCCGTGCAATGCGGTTCCCGTACCTGTAACGGCCGCCTGCGATCCCGTGAGCGGTACCACGGAGGCGGCGACCATCACCTCGGGCGTGGCGGCGCCCACCTGTGGCAACGTGCCCCCCATCAACGATGTTTGGTTCACCGTGCAGATCCCATTGGCGCCTGCCGGTGTTGGCGTGGAGATCGACCTGGCCAGCCCGGACCTGGACGACCCTGCGTTCTCGGTATACCGCCAGAACCCCAATTGCAGCAGCCTTACGCAGATCGCCTGCAACGACCCTGCCGGGGGCGCCATGCCCGGCCTGACCATCAACCAGAACGGAACCACGATCGTACCCGGCACCGTGCTCTATGTGCGGGTATGGAACAAGACCGCGCTGTTCGGCAACTTCACCATCTGCGCCTCGCCCACCACTCCGCCGCCCAACGATGACCCTTGCGGCGCCATCGCCATTCCCGTGCGCTACGGATGCCTCTTCACCGGTTACACCAACGAGAACGCCAGCAACACCCCCACCAACCCGCTGGGTGTGATCAACGTGCCGAACCCTTCATGCGGACTGCCCAACCAGGATGTGTGGTTCACCGTACAGGTGCCGAACCCGTTCACCTCCGGTGCGCTGTTGTTCGACGCGGACGACGGCTCGCTCACTGATGGGGCGTTCGCCATCTACCGCGTGGCATCAGGCTCCTGCGCCGGCAATAACATGGTGCTCACGCAGCTTGCGTGCGTGCTCAACGGCAGCACCACGGCAGCCACCATGCCATTCACCAGCCTGGCCGCCACCAGCCTCACCCCGGGAGAAACGCTCTACATCCGTTTCTGGCGACAGACGGGCACAACGGGCACCTTCGCGCTCTGCGCCCAGCGCACGGATCCTCCTCCGGGTGCGTGCACTTTCACGTTGCGCATGAGCGACAGCTTCGGCGACGGCTGGAACGGCAGTTTCGTGCGCATCTGCGTGGATCCGCCAGGCCCCCCGCCAAACACCTGCACCAATTACACCATCATCGGTTCCAGCGGTGTCATCAATTTCGGTGCGAGCGTGGGGTCCATCATCACCATGAGCTATACCGCTGTTGGTGGATTCCAGAACCAGATCAGTTATCGCCTGCAGACCGACAATGGTGGCGTGCTCTATGCCAGCCCCGGTCCTACTCCCCCCACAGGAGCTGTCTTTGCAGCGGTGGTGGATGCCGATTGCAACCGTCCCCCAGCCCCCATCGAGGACTGCATCGGCGCCATTGAACTGTGCACCAACCAAACGCTCGCCAGCAATCCGCAGAGCACCGGCAGCGTGGCGGACCTGGGCATCCCCAACCGCGGCTGCCTTGTAGCCAATGAGCGACGGGGGGTGTGGCATCGTTTCACCGTGAGCGCACCCGGGCAATTGGGCTTCACCATCGATGCGTCACCCTACGGCGGCGCGGATTACGATTACGGCTTGTGGGGGCCCTACAGCGGCACCCCGACCTGTCCGCCCACGGGACCACCGCTGCGATGCTCCTGGGGTGATGGACCCGTGCTCACCGGACTTAACTGGACCGCCACGGACTTAACGGAGGGTGCCGCCGGCGACAGTTGGACCCGTTACATCAACGTACTCCCCGGTGAGCAGTACCTGCTCTTTGTGGACAACTACTATACCTTCTATTGGGGCACTCCGTTCAACCTCAACTTCACCTACCAGCCTGGCTGCACCCCGTTGCCGAACATCGGACCCATCCCCTGCGCAGGCATCGACTGCATCCTGCTCCCTGCAGAGCTGCTGTCCTTCGAAGCAACACCGCGGGGCAGCACGGCATGGCTGAAGTGGTCCGTGGGCAGTGAGGAGAACACCGCGCACTGGGTGGTGGAACGGTCTGGTAACGGCCGTGACTTTGAGTCGCTCGGTCAGGTGAACGCTGCTGGTTCCGGAGCCGTGCAGGTCGAATACAACTGGCCTGATGCGGCTCCGCTCAAAGGCTGGAACTACTACCGCTTGCGGCAGGTGGACAAGAACGGTGAGCACACGTTCTCCGACGTTCGCAGTGTGCTCATGGGGGTGGTCCGGACCGATATGGCCGTGTATCCCAACCCCGCCAACGACCTGCTGAACGTGGTGTTCGATGGCAGCCTATCCGTTGACGAGCTCGCCTGGAGCCTGTTGGATGCGAGCGGAAGGACAGTGCTTGCCGGTCGCAACACGGTGGCCTCGAGCGATCAGCGTTTGAGCCTCCCCTTAAATCCGCTGGATCCCGGCAGTTACCTGCTCCTCATCCGTGACCTGCAAGGTGGCACCATCGCCCAGGCGCGTTTCGTGAAGCAATAGGCGCCAGCCACCTCCCTGCCACGACCGTTCTGGACAAGCCCGGACGTCCGTGGTATCTTTGGGCCATGCTGTGGAAAGCCTCCACCGTGCTGTTCACGGCCCTGTTGGTGGGTCTGCCCCGCGCGGAGGCACCTGCCGCGAGGCCACTGCTCGCCACGTACACCTTCGGGCTCTCCCTGAGCCCCGGCCACAACAGCCAGCTCTTCTCGCTCTTCATGGTGAAGGAGTTCGAGGGAAAAGTGATCGAGACGAGCGGCCTCACGCGCGAACAGTTCGTCCTGCAGGCCCAGGCCGCTGTGCCCAGCAAAGCCAACCCCGAGGGCGTGAACCTCTTCCACCGCCATGGCGTGACCCTGTGCGTGCACCCGGAGGACAGCACCGGAAAGCGACTGCTGCGCGATTGCGGGGCCTTCGACCAGCTGTGGAAGTTGCGCTATTGGGAATACCCGTTCGTACTGCGCGAAGGCATGCACCCCGGCAAGGGCTGGAGTGAGAAACGCGATGTGCCCTCGGCACGCCAGATGCTGCTGCTGACGGACTACGGCATCCTGCACCTCAACGGCATGGCGAAGGGGGACAACGTGTTCCGCCTCCTGCGCGACGTGGGCGACAGCACCTGGGTGGACAACTACCGCAAGGGCTACTGAGCGATGCCAGCCCTCCCCTCCACCACCGAGCTGGTGCCATTGTTGCGCAACGGCGACCGCGCGGCCTTGGGCAGGGCCATAACGCTGGTGGAAAGCAACCGACCGGAGGACCAGGCACGGGCGCGGGAATTGCTCAGCGCCTGTCAACCGCCATCCGTTCCAGCCCAGCGCGTGGGCATCACAGGCATCCCGGGAGTCGGCAAAAGCACGCTCATCGACGCCTTGGGCACTGCTCAGGTGAAGGCCGGTCACCGTGTTGCCGTGCTCGCCGTGGACCCTACGAGCCAACGCAGTGGGGGCAGCATCCTGGGTGACAAGACACGCATGGAGCGGCTGTCGCAACTGGATGCCGCGTTCGTCCGCCCAACGGCCGCGGGAGGCACCTTGGGCGGGGTGGCGCGCCGCACACGCGAGACCATCCTGCTCTGCGAGGCGGCCGGTTACGACCGCATCCTTGTGGAGACCGTGGGCGTGGGACAGAGCGAGTGGGAGGTGGACCGCATGACGGACATCAACCTGCTGCTGATGATCGCCGGAGCAGGCGATGAACTGCAAGGCATCAAGCGGGGCATCATGGAGAGCGCGGACCTCGTGGTGCTCACCAAGGTGGAGGGAGAGCAGCGCAGCCGTGCCGAAGCCGCTGCGCGCGATCTGCGCAACGCCATCCAACTGCTGCCCGTGCGTCCTTCTGGGGAGCACCCCCCCGTGCTCCTGGTGAGCGCCCTCAGCGGCGAAGGCATCCACGCCCTGGCCGCCGAACTGGAGGACCGCCATGCCCGGGCGCAGCAGGATGGGCTTTTGCAGGCGCGCCGCCAGGGACAGGCCCGCCATTGGATGCAGCACGCAGTGCTGGAGGGGCTGCGAGACCGCCTGACGAACGACCCCTTGGTGGCCGGGCACTACGCGGAGCTGGCATCCGCAGTTGAGGCCGGTACGATGAGCCCCTTCGATGCGGCCGATGCCGTGCTGGCCCTGTTCAGAACAGGCGACGCACCTCGTCCTTGAGCAGCAGCAGCGCCTCCTGGGAGGGCGTGGTGGACAACTTTCCAGCGTTATCGAAGATCCTGCGGCTGAGCTCCGTGGCGGAAACACCCTCCCCCACCTGTTCAAAGCTCAGGTTCACCAGCCGGATGGTCTCCTCCTTGGCCTGCTTCACCCGCGCCCAGGCCTTGTCGCTCACGTAGACCTGCTGCGTCACGTTATGGTCAAGCTCCTCGCGCACCGTGGAAATGAGCTCCCCGTGCAGCATGCGGGCGCTCATATTGTGTTTGTGCACGCGCAGCACCAGCGGTCCGGGTGCGATGCGTTCCAGGTAGAGCGTCAGGCGCTCGTAGGCCTGCAGCCGCAGGGGCAGCACCTGCTTGTGGTCGTCCTTGCGAAGCTCGGCCCGCCGCTCGGCCGCCTGTGCACCGAAGAACTGGCGCAGCGTGTAGAAAGTGGTGAGGAAGACCAGCAGCGAAGGCAGCAGGGCCACGAGCAGGAGGGTCCAGGTGTCGTTCATGGTGGAAAAAGCGGTGGACGAATATCGGCAACAGCGTGGAACGAGGAGATAACGCGCGGAACGGCTTGCGTAGTTTTGCACCCTTCCAGGACCGGCCAGGCCCAACGACTGCCACCGGCCCTTGCACGCATGCATCTTTCCCCGACCGTTGCGAACATCCAGGAACCAGCCACCCTGCTGATGGCCCGTCGCAGCCGTGAGCTCCGTGCCCAGGGCCGCGACATCATCGACCTCAGCCTGGGCGAACCCGACCACGCCCCGCCCCCCTTCGCGCTCGATGCTGCCCGCGAGGCGCTCGCAGGCCCCTGGCACAAGTACACCCCGGTGAACGGTTACCCGGACCTGCGTGAGTCCATCGCCCGGAAGTTCGAGCGTGACAACGGCCTTCACTACACGGCGGACCAGATCGTGGTGAGCACCGGTGCCAAGCAGAGCATCATGAACGTGGTGATGAGCCTGGTGGGACCGGGTGACGAGGTGGTGATACCAGCCCCCTATTGGGTGAGCTATTCCGAGCAGGTCCGCCTGGCCGGCGGCATACCCGTGGTCGTGCATTCAACCTTGGAGGAGGACTGGAAGGCACCCGTGGAGCGCATTGCTGCCGCCATCACGCCGCGCACACGCCTGCTGATGTTCAGCTCGCCCTGCAATCCCAGTGGATCGGTGCTCGCACTGGCAGAGCTCGAAGCACTTGCCGAGGTGGTGCGGAAGCACCCGGGTCTCCATGTCATCGCCGACGAGATCTACGAGCACATCGTGTTCGAGGGCAGGCACAACAGCTTCGCGGCATTGCCCGGCATGGCCGAGCGCACCATCACCGTGAACGGCCTCAGCAAGGCTTGGGCGCTCACCGGCTGGCGGGTGGGTTACATCGGCGCACCGCTCTGGATCGCACAAGCTGCCACGAAGGTGCAGGGGCAGTTCACCAGCGGCACCAACAGCATCGCCCAGCGCGTGGCCAAGGCCTGTGTGGAGGCCGACCCTGCCCAACTACAACCCATGCGCGCGGACTTCCGGCGCCGGCGCGACCTCGTTCTTCAGGCGGTGCGCGCGATACCCGGCTGGCGTGCCAACGTGCCGCAGGGCGCCTTCTACCTGCTGCCCGATGTGAGCAGCTCCATCAACGGAACCACGATCAAGGGTTCGGTGGACCTGAGCCTGCACCTGCTCGATGCCGCCGGGGTGAGCCTTGTGGAAGGCCGCTCCTTCGGCGCCGAGAACACCCTGCGCATCAGCTACGCCACCAGCGACGACAAGCTCACCGAGGCCATGGCACGCGTTGCCAGGGCCGTGGCCGCCCTCCAATGACGCCATGAACCAAGCGCTCCGTTCCTTCCTGCAGGGCATCCCCGATACCCGCATCCTGGTGGTGGGGGACGTCATGGTGGACGCCTACCTGTGGGGCCGTGTGGACCGCATCAGTCCCGAGGCACCGGTGCCCGTGGTACAAGTGACCCGTCGCAGCGCACGCTTGGGCGGGGCGGCCAATGTGGCCATCAACGCACAGGCGCTTGGTGCGCGACCCGTCGTGGCCACCATCGTGGGCGACGATGCCAACGCGGGCCTGCTCGAAGGGCTCTTCCGCGAGCAGGGGCTCGCGGTCCATGGATTGCTTCGTTCGGGGCAGCGACGCACCACCGTGAAGACGCGCATCATCAGCGGCCACCAGCATGTGGTGCGCGTGGATGAGGAGCAGGAGGACGACCTGACACCCGCCGATGAGCAGCGCCTGCTGGCCGAGACCGCGCGGATCATCGCACATGATGCCCCGCAGGTGATCGTGCTGGAGGACTACAACAAGGGTGTTCTCACCGAGAAGGTCATCACAGGGGTCATTGCGCAGGCAACGGCTGCAGCGATCCCCGTGGCCGTGGACCCCAAGCGGTCGAACTTCTTCACCTACCGCGGCGTTGCCCTGTTCAAACCCAACCTGAAGGAACTGCGCGAAGGCCTGAAGACCGAGGTGGATCCGGCGGACCCTGCATCCGTTGAACGCGCCATCGACGAGTTGCACAAGCGCCTGGACAACCGGATCTCCATGATCACCCTCAGCGAACATGGTGTACAGGTGAAGGCGGACGGCAGAAGCCAGCGGTTCCCTGCGCACAGGCGCAGCATCGCGGATGTGAGCGGCGCGGGTGACACGGTGATCGCCGTGGCAGCGCTGGCCCTCGCGCAACACATGCCACCCGCGCACATCGCCCAATTGGCCAACCTGGCCGGTGGCCTGGTATGCGAAGAAGTGGGCGTGGTTCCGGTGGACGCCGAACGATTCAGCGCCGAATGCGTGCGCCTCAACCTGCCTGCATGAGCGTAACACCCTATTCGCCGGAAGGCAGCAAGCGGGAACAGGTCGAACAGATGTTCGATGCCATCTCGCCGAGGTACGACCTTTTGAACCGGGTCTTCTCGTTGGGCATCGACCAGGGTTGGCGCCGGCGCGTGGTGCGCCTGCTGGGCCGCGAACCCGTGGAGCACCTGCTGGATGTGGCCACCGGCACCGCCGACCTTGCCATTCTCGGAAGTACCAAGGCCTCCCATGTCACCGGTGTTGATATCAGCGAGGGCATGCTGTCCAAGGGGCGCGAGAAAGTGGAACGCCGCGGACTTGCCGGACGCGTGGTGCTCCAACGCGCCGATAGTGCGGCACTGCCCTTCCCCGATGCAACCTTTGACGCGGTCACCGTGGCCTTCGGCGTGCGCAATTTCGAGGAGCTCGAACGCGGTCTCCGTGAGATGCTGCGTGTGCTGAAGCCGAACGGCCGACTCTTCGTGCTGGAGTTCTCCAAGCCCCACCGGACCCCCATGCGCCAGCTCTTCCGTTTCTACTTCCATCGCGTGATGCCCGTGGTGGGGCGTTCTGTGAGCAGGGACAGTGCGGCCTACACCTACCTGCCCAAGAGCGTCGAGGCGTTCCCGGAGGGTGATGCGTTCCTGCAACTGTTGCGCAACGCCGGCGGACGGGAATGCACGGCCGAGACCCTCACGGGAGGTATCGCCACACTGTATATGGGGCGCAAGTGATCCATGGCGCTCACCCGCACACACCGATCGGCCCCTACCTTCGTTCTACTGATGATGCCATTGCACGCTTCGATCCGTAGCCTGACCTTCGCAGTGCTGCTCGCGGCTCCTTCGTTGGTGGGTGCCCAAAGCAGCGGCGGAGTGAAGGTGGAGAACCTGCCCAATTTCGACCTGCGCCGCTTCCACTTCGGCTTCCTGCTCAGCTACAACAACAGCGACTTCTACACGCGGCTCCGCACCCGCGCGCCGTTCACTGATTCGCTGCTGGTGCTCGATCACCAGCGCCAACCCGGGTTCAACCTCGGGATCGTGGCCTCCTTGAACATGGGCACCAACCTCAGCCTCCGCTTCCTGCCCACGCTCTCGTTCCAGGAACGGACCCTGCAATACCAGTTCCGGGATCCGCTCGGTGAGATCGAGTACTTCCAGAAGCCCGTGGAAAGCACCTACCTGGAGTTCCCCCTGTTGTTGAAGCTGCGCAGCGACCGCATCAACAACTTCGCCGTGTACCTCATCGGTGGCGGCAAGTTCAGCATCGACATGGCGAGCCAGAAGGATGTGAACCAGGCCCTGGACGACGAGACCATCGTGAAGCTGGCCAGGTACGACTATGCCGCCGAGGTCGGTGGAGGGTTCGATTTCTTCCTCCAGTACTTCAAGTTCGGCATCGAACTGAAGACCGGCATTGGCATTCCCAACCTGCTGGTGCGCGATGGCACCCGCTTCGACCTGCCGCTGGAAAGCCTGCGGTCCAAGACGTACGTGCTCACGTTCACCTTCGAGGGATGAGCTGGGGCGGGCATGGTCCGCAGCCCCGATCTTCGCAGCATGGAGCGCTCTGTGGACATCGCCCTGTCGCCGGCCGAAGCGCATGATCCTGTGCTGGTGCGCGCTGCGGCGGCCGAGGAGGCCGGGATACCGCTGGCGCAGGTGCAACGGAGCATCGTGCTGAAGCGCTCCATCGACGCGCGCTCCAGACGGCCGCTGTTCCGCCTGCGGGTGCTGGTGAGCACCGAGGCTGGGAGCGATCCCCCGCCCACCCTGCACCTGGCCGATGTGAGCGCCGCACCACCGGTGATCATCGTGGGCTGCGGTCCGGCCGGGTTGTTCGCCGCCCTGCGCTGCATTGAACGGGGCTTGCGTCCCGTGGTGCTGGAGCGGGGCAGGAACGTGCGCGACCGGCGGCGCGACCTGGCCGCCATCAACCGCCTGCACACCGTGGATCCGGACAGCAACTACTGCTTCGGAGAGGGGGGGGCAGGCACGTACAGCGACGGCAAGCTCTATACCCGCAGCACCAAGCGGGGCGATGTGGGTGCGGTGCTCCGTACGCTGGTGGCCTTCGGCGCCAGTCCTGACATCCTTGTGGATGCCCACCCCCACATCGGAACCAACAAGCTCCCCGACATCATCACCGCCATGCGCACGGCCATTGAAGCGGCGGGCGGCAGCGTGCACTTCGGACAGCGTGTCACCGATCTGGTGATCGAGCATGGTCGGCTGCAGGGTGTGATCACGGCCGACGGGCAGGAGCGGCGCGGCGCAGCCGTAGTGCTGGCAACAGGCCATTCAGCGCGCGATATCTTCACGCTGCTCGTACGGCGCGGTGTACGGGTGGAGCGCAAGGACTTCGCCCTTGGCGTGCGCGTGGAACATCCACAGGCGGTGATCGACGCGGCACAGTACCACTGCTCCGTGCGCGACCCCTACCTGCCGCCTGCCAGCTACAGCCTGGTGGAACAGGTGGGCGGTACAGGCGTGTATTCCTTCTGCATGTGCCCCGGGGGCATCATCGCCCCCTGCGCCACCGCAGCGGATGAGGTGGTGACCAACGGCTGGAGCCCCAGCAAGCGCAACAATCCCTACGCCAACTCCGGCATCGTGGTCACCTTCGGGCCGGGCCAGGTGAAGCACCATCCGGCAGGCAGCGACCCCAACGACCCGCTCTGGGGCATGCACTACCAGCGTGCCGTGGAGCACGCTGCATGGATCGCAGGCGGCCGCACACAGCAGGCCCCGGCGCAACGGCTGGAGGACCTGGTGCGCGGGCGCCTCTCCACCGACCTGCCCGACTGCAGCTACCCACCGGGCATCGTGCCGGCACCACTGCATGAGCTGCTTCCCTCGGAGATCGCGGGCAGACTGCGTGAGGCCTTCGTGGGCTTCGGGCGCAGGATGCGCGGCTACCTGACGAACGAGGCCGTTGCCGTGGCTGTGGAATCACGCACCAGCTCGCCTGTGCGCATCCCCCGCGACCCCGGGACGCTGGCCCATATCGAACTGCCAGGGCTCTATCCCTGCGGCGAAGGAGCGGGCTACGCCGGAGGCATCGTAAGCGCTGCGATGGACGGGCAGCGGGTCGCAGATGCCTTGGCGTTGGCCGTGCGGTGCTGATCAGCGCCTGCCCTGCCGGGCGAACTCCATGCACAGTGCCGCGGCTGCGGTGGCCACGTTCAGCGATTCACCGGCGCCGAAGCGGGGAATGGCTACAGCCTGCGAAGGCACCTTCCGCACCCCGGCCGATATACCATGTGACTCGCTGCCGAGCACCAGCGCTGCAGGGCGCCGCAGGACAAGGTCGAACACCGGGGCACCCTCCATGCTCGCGAGGTGGACCGCGGTGCCATCCTGCTGCCATTGCATAAGCAGTGGCACGAGTTCACAGCGGGCCACCTGCACACGGAACAGGCTCCCCATGGTCGCCTGTACGCACTTGGGGTTCAGCGTATCCACGCTGGAGGCTGAGGTGATCACACGGCGTACCCCGAACCAGTCCGCCAGGCGCAGGAGGGTGCCAAGGTTGCCTGGATCACTGATCCCATCGAGCACCAGCACGAGCTCATCGCCCGCGGGGCTGGACAGCGGGGCTGGTTCCGGGGCGGGCACAACGGCCACCAGCGTATTGCCGCTCTCCAGGGTTCCCAATCGCTCCAGATCGTGATCGGCCAGCACATGGATGGCTGGGTGGTGCACATTGCGCGCTGCCTCCCTGGTGGCATAGATGGCTTGCACCGGGGTGCCACTTGCAAGCAATTCCTGCACCAACTTGGCGCCCTGCACCAGGTATCGCCCCTGCTCCTCACGCCCCCGGCGCTGATGCAATGCCCGCAGGCGCTTCAATTCGGCTTGTGTGGTCACGGGGGCGGATATCTTTGGTGCCGCCTGCATTGTGGCGCACCGGAAAGCGCGCAAATTAGGCAGCACCCGCCGTTCGCTTGCTCCGCCGCCCACCGCATACCGCCCTGCTCTCGCTGGCACTGCTGCTGGCGGCCTGCAGCCCGACCAAGCGCGTGCCGCCCGGAGCGTACCTGTTGAAACGCAATACCGTGGTGCTCAAGGACCGGTCCGTGCCGGCAGCTGAGCTCGAAGCGATCATCAAGCAGAAGCCGAACAAGAAGGTCCTCGGGCTCCGCTTCTACCTGAGCATGTACAACGTCCCCGACCCAGCGCACATCGAACGCCACAGGCTGCGCCGGACCGAACGGATCGACGCCATCAACGAGCGTCGCGCTGAACGGGGGAAGGCACCCAGGCCCTATGGCCGCACCACCGGTGAATGGTTGCGCGAAGTGGTGGGTGAACCGCCCGTTCTGCTGGACAGCACCCTTACCGAACGCTCCACCGACCAGATGGAGCTCTACCTGCACAAGGAGGGTTGGTTCAACGGGCGGGTGGAAGACACCACGCTGTTCGTCCATGAGGGCTTCCTGGGCATCCGGCAGGGGATCCCGTTCGGGAAGCCCAAGGCCCGTGTGGAATACCGGGTGGACCCAGGCCATTCCTACCACATCCGACACGTGCGGCACCTGATCGGCGACAGCGCCATCAACGCCCTGTTGCAGCAGGACAGCCTTTCAGCTCTTACACGCGCCGGCCAGCGCTTCGACGCCGACATCCTCGATCGGGAGCGCGAACGCATCACCGCCTACCTGCGTGAACGGGGCTATCTCTTCTTCAACAAGGAACTGCTGGTGTTCACCGCGGACACCACTGTCGGGGACCACCAGGTCGACCTCAGCCTGCGCATGCAGGTGGCGGGGCGTGAAGCCCGATCGCTGGCCGGCATTCCCGAAACGCGCGTGTACCATCTGGAGGATGTCGAGGTGGTGACGCGCTCGGCGGATGGCAGGCCTTCACAGAGCATGGATAGTGTTCAGGTGGAGCAGCACCTCCTGGTCTTCGAGGACCGTCAACGGTACATACCGAAGGCGCTCACGCAGTCCATCTTCCTGCATCCAGGCGAGCGCTTCCGCCAGAGCAATGCGGACCGCAGCTACCGGCGGCTCACCGGGCTGCGTGTTTTCGATCGGGTGGAGATCGGGTTCGACACCAGCGGCACCTCGCGCAAGGACCTGGCCAACGCACGGATCACCCTCCACCCGGGGCGTGAACAGAGCATTGCGCTGGAGGGCTTCGGAACCAACCGCGGCGGTTTCCTGGGGGTGCAGGGTAGCGTGGCCTACCGCCACCGGAACCTGTTCCGGAACATGACCGCGCTGCAATTGCAGCTGACCCTTGGCCTGGAGGCACAGCAGAGCTTCACCACCGAGGCGGCCACCAGCGTTCAGGTGCTTGGCGGTGCGAGCAATGCGAGCTTCTTCAACACCATCGATATCGGACCGGAGCTCACCATCCGCTTCCCGCACTTCCTCCTGCCCATCAAGCGCGAACGCTTCGCCCGCTCTGCAGCCCCGCTCACCACCATCACGGCGCTCTATAACTTCCAGCAGCGCCCCGATTTCACCCGCACCCTGGCCAAGGTCTCCTACGGTTACGAATGGCAGGCCTCGCGCAAGGGTTCCGTCGGGTTCTATCCCGTGGAGGTCAATATCATCAAGATCCCACAGCGCAGTGACGCCTTCAACGACTACCTGGGGCGTGCCAATGATCCGGTGCTCACCGACAGCTACACGGACCACCTGATCACCGGTATGCGGGGGCAGTACGTATACAGCGATCAACAGCAGGGGGCGCGTCGCAACACCTTCTTCGCGCGCCTTGGCCTGGAGTGGGCGGGACACCCGCTGGGCCTGCCGTTGAACGTGTTGAGCACCACGGTGAGCGACACTGGCGGCACGAACTTCGAACAGGTGGCCGGCATCCGTTATGCGGAGTACGTGAAGGCGGACTCGGACCTGCGTTGGTTGCACCGCATCCATGCAGGCAGCAGCATGGCCTATCGCGTTGCCGCGGGCATCGGGGTCCCCTATGGCAACCTGCCCGTGCTGCCCTTTGAGAGCAGCTTTTTCGTGGGAGGCGCCAACGGACTTCGGGCATGGCGGGCACGTTCCCTGGGCCCCGGTTCGTACAGTGGACCCTTGCTGGCCTTTGACCGTATCGGGGAGATCCGCATCGAGGCCAATGCCGAGTACCGCTTCAAGCTCATCAGCTTCCTGGAGGGTGCCTTCTTCGCCGATGTGGGCAACATCTGGAACCGCGATCCCGATCCGCGCCGGCCGGGGGGCGAGTTCAGCACCGATTTCCTGGGCGAACTGGCCGTAGGCACGGGGGTGGGGGCACGCCTCAACTTCGACTTCTTCATCGTGCGGTTCGACCTGGGCCTGCAGACCAAGGACCCCGCCCTGGCACCCGGTGAGCGGTGGATCTTCCAGCCGAAGGACCGCTTTGAAGCCCCCGAGCCGGTCACGGGAGCGTCGCTCACCTACAAGCCCCAGGTGAACTTCAACCTTGGCATCGGCTATCCCTTCTGATGGATCCCGCGGCAGCAGCGGGGATGGTGGTCCGTAGCGCCTTTCCCTAACTTTGCCGCCCATCGAACAGAACCACCCGACCGATGTCGACCCTCACCACCGGAAAGATAGAAGCACTCCTGGGCGCTGACGCCAAGCACCTGCTGGACCATCAGTGCAGGACCATCGACAGATCGATGATCCACCTGCCGGCCTCCGACTTCGTGGACCGCAGCTTCGCCTACAGCAACCGCACGCCCCAGGTGATGCGCAGCCTGCAGGCCCTTTACGGCAGCGGGCGCCTGGCCAACACCGGCTACATGAGCATCCTGCCGGTGGACCAGGGCATCGAGCACAGCGCCGCAGCCAGCTTCGCTCCCAATCCCATCTACTTCGACGGTGAGAACATCGTGAAGCTCGCCATCGAAGGTGGGTGCAACGGGGTGGCCAGCACCTACGGTGTGCTCGGCAGCGTGGCACGCAAATACGCCCACAGGATCCCCTTCATCGTGAAGATCAACCATAACGAGCTGATGACCCTGCCGAACAAGTTCGACCAGGTGCTCTTCGGCACGGTGAAGAACGCCTGGGACATGGGTGCCGTGGCCGTGGGCGCCACCATCTACTTCGGCAGCGAA
>CAZLGY010000034.1:22003-26297 GCA_964559165.1 uncultured Chryseobacterium sp. | reverse complement strand
TCGAGGTAGCTCACGTACGCGCCCTCATCGGCAACCAGCAACGTGCGCTCGAACTGGCCGGTCATGGCCTCGTTGATGCGGAAGTAGGTGCTGAGCTCCATGGGGCAGCGCACACCCGGCGGGATATAGCAGAAGCTGCCATCGCTGAACACGGCGCTGTTGAGCGCGGCGAAGTAGTTGTCCGTGCGGGGCACCACGCTGCCGATGTACTTCTTCACCAGCTCGGGATGCTCATGCACGGCCTCGCTGAACGCGCAGAAGATGATGCCCTTCTCCTTGAGCGTCTCCTTGAAGGTGGTCTTCACGCTCACGCTGTCGAACACCACGTCCACCGCCACACCGGCCAGCCTCTTCTGCTCTTCGAGGGAGATGCCCAGTTTCTCGAAGGTCTTGATCAGCTCCGGGTCGGCCTCGTCGAGGCTGTTGAGCGTGGGCTTCTTCTTGGGGGCGCTGTAGTAGTACGCGTTCTGGTAATCGATCTTGGGGTAGTGGACGTGGGCCCATTCGGGCTCCTCCATCTTCTGCCACAGACGGAAGGCTTCCAGGCGCCACTCGAGCATCCACGCGGGCTCGTTCTTCTTGGCGCTGATGAAGCGCACGGTATCCTCAGTCAGGCCCTTGGGCGCCTTCTCGCTCTCGATGTCCGTGACGAAACCGTAGGCATATTCCTTCTCGGTGACCTCACGGAGGATGTCGTCGGTGTCTTGTGCCATGGGAATGCAGGTGGCTAGAACAGGGTAGGTCGACCCGGTGGGTCGACGCTGCGGGTGCGTTTCGGTGAGGTCGGTGCCATGCTCAGATGCTGAAGCTCTCACCGCACCCGCAGGTCCGGCTGGCGTTGGGGTTCACGAACTGGAAGCCCTTGCCGTTGAGGCCGCCGCTGAAATCCAGGGTGGTGCCCAGCAGGTAGAGCAGGCTCTTCTTGTCCACCACCACCTTCACGCCGTTGTCCTCGAAGACCTTGTCGCCGTCCTTCATCTCGTTGTCGAAGTCCAGGTCGTACATCAGGCCACTGCAACCGCCGCCCTTCACGCCCACGCGAACAAAGTGGTCCGGTCCGCGGCCTTCCATGGTCAGCAGTTTGGTCACCTCGGACTTTGCGCTTTCAGAGACTTTGATCATCGCACGCTCCTTATTTAGAATGGGTCTAAACAAGAATCCGGTGCAAAGATACTGGCCGGTCCTGCATTGAACAACCAACAGCCTTTAGGAACAAGCGGCCCACCATGAAGTTCGCCCGGGATAGGGCACCTGCTGCACGGTAGCTTTGCCAACGCACCATGACCGAGAATACTTCCCGTACCGAGCTCTCCGCCCTTGGTGAGTTCGGCCTCATCGAGCGCCTCGCTGCGCGCGTCCAACTGAGCAATCCAACAACCGTGAAGGGCATCGGTGATGATGCCGCCGTGATCGACCCTGAAGGCCTGCAGCAGGTGGTGACCACCGACATGTTGCTGGAGGGGGTCCACTTCGACCTGAGCTATGCACCGC
The DNA here is from genome assembly GCA_964559165.1 of uncultured Chryseobacterium sp. Classification (GTDB taxonomy): domain Bacteria; phylum Bacteroidota; class Bacteroidia; order Flavobacteriales_F; family PHOS-HE28; genus PHOS-HE28. The sequence continues at coordinate 24,806 of CAZLGY010000034.1, read as the reverse complement.
TGCGCCACCTGGGCTACAAGGCGATCGTGGTCAACCTGAGCGATGTGTACGCCATGAACGCCGAGCCACGTCAGGTCACCGTGGCCCTGGGTCTCAGCAACCGCTTCCCGGTGGAGGCGGTGGACGAACTTTATGAAGGCATGCTACTGGCGTGCCGCAACTACGGTGTTGACCTGGTGGGCGGCGATACCTGCAGCAGCCGTAGCGGTCTGGTCATCGCCGTCACGGCCATTGGATCGGCACGTGCAGCGGACATCGTTTACCGCCATGGGGCCAAGGACAAGGAATTGGTGGTGGTGAGCGGGGACCTGGGTGGAGCCTACATGGGCCTGCAGATCCTGGAGCGTGAAAAAGCCGTGTTCTCCGAGACAGGTGCCCAACCCGAACTGGAGGGGCATGATTACATCCTGGAACGGCAGTTGAAGCCGGAAGCGCGTCGCGACATCGTCCAGTTGCTACGAACACTGGGAGCGAAACCTACGGCCATGATCGACATCAGCGACGGACTGGCCAGCGAGGCCATCCACCTGGCGCGCGCATCCGGACTGGGTGTGCGCCTTTATGACGAGAAGCTGCCCATCGACCCCACCACGTACAACACCGCGCGCGACTTCAACCTGGACCCCAGCACGTGCGCACTGAACGGTGGGGAGGACTATGAGCTGCTCTTCACCATCGCACAAACCGACTATGCCAAGATCAAGGGGAATCCAAGCCTCACGGTGGTGGGCCATATGGTGGATGCTACCAGCGGCTATCGATTGGTGGACCGACAAGGCGGCGAACACGAACTGAAGGCCCAGGGGTGGGATGCATTCCTCAACAGGGTCTGATCGGCCTGCCTTGATCGAATGGTGACGAGGAACTCCCGATGTGGCGAGCCGCAGCGGCGTACACCTTCGGCGAAACCCACCAATTCGCATGCGCCGTTCCCTCGATACGTGGCTTACAGGTCTGTCCATACGCCGGGTAATACGAGCCTCTGACAGCGGCACACCATCAGGAGCATGTCACCCCTGTTCTTCCTGCATACCTTGGCGGCCCAATAGCGTACCGCGTACATGAGACCCTTTTTGAGCTTGATGCTTCTCCTGTCCCCCTTGGCACTGCTGGCACAGGACCAGGAACAGCAGGATATCGACCCCTCCAAGCCAACGAACCTGTACACCCAGATCAATGTGCAAGGGGAGTACAAGGATTTCATTGCCGGAGGCGACCTGCTGGGCACCCGGATCAACATCCAATACGCGCCCAACCCTGACAACCTGATCCTGGGTGAACTCCCGATCCTCCACAACAATTCAACCAACAGATCCGGCATATCAGATATGCGGGTACGGTACTTCACGGTCGTCAAGCGCAACATCAACGAGCGGTTCATCGCCGTGGCCCCGTTCCTGGATGTGACAGCACCTACCGGGTCCACGCAGAACGGGCTGGGCCAGGGTGCCTGGTCCATTGCCACCGGTGCTGTCATCGGGTATGTGGTATCGCCCAAGTTCAGCTTGTTCCCGGGGCTCGGTTACGTGCACATCGCGAGCACCACTGGAAACCTGCCATCCACCAATGGCATCGCACTTCAAATGAACGCGAGCTACGCCTTTTCTCCGCGTACGTTCATGTTCATCAATCCCACACCGGCGTTCTTGAACACCGATGGGGTGTGGGGCGATCCCGTTTGGAAAGGAGACCTCAGCCTGACCCGCATACTCGTACCCAACCGGTTCACCGTGAACGTAGGGTTCGCTCCGAACTTCACCCAGGAGACCTACACCTACAGTACCGGGTTCACGTTCTTCATTTGATCGCGATCCAGCGCGTCCCGGTGATCGTATGGGGGCGGGAATGCCGACCAGGGGCAGGGGCCTGAGCGTGCTCCCCACGTGTGCTGATCAACCCCACGTGCTCAAGTGCGTGCCAGCCAACAGTCCTTCCACCCTGGCCAATACTTCCGCGGTCAACAGGTCCTGCGCATCCACAGCCTTCAGGTTCTCCTCCAATTGGGCCACTTTGCTTGCGCCCAGCATCACGGTGCTTACACGCGGGTTCTTCAGGCACCAGGCAATGGCGAAGACCGGCAGTGAAAGACCCAGCTCACCGGCGATGGCCTTTAACTCGTTCACCTTCTTCAAGCGCGCTTCAGTGAGCTCGCGTTCGCGCAACCAATCGAGCCCTTCCATGCGAAGGCGTGAGGAGGCATCGCCCTCGAGGGTGTGCTTGCCGCTGAGGATGCCACTGGCCAGCGGGCTCCAGATGGTGGTGCCAAGGCCCACGGTATCGTAGAGCGAAGCGAACTCCTGCTCCACCTTGGCGCGGTGGAAGAGGTTGTACTGCGGCTGCTCCATGGTGGGCCCGACCAGGTGATGCCGATCGGCCACCATGTGCGCCTCCTTGATCTGGTCGGCGGACCATTCACTGGTGCCCCAGTACATCACCTTGCCCTGTATGATCAACTGGTGCATGGTCCACACCGTCTCGGCGATGGGCGTGTTGGGGTCCGGGCGGTGGCAGAAATACAGGTCGAGGTAGTCCACCTGCAGGCGCTTGAGCGCATCGTGGCAGGCCTCCACCACGTGCTTGCGGTGCAGCCCGAGCTGGGTGGGCAGCTTGCCGCCAGCACCGAAGAACACCTTGCTGCTGATGGTCCACGTGTCGCGCGGCCACTCCATCTTGCGCAGGATGCGCCCCATCACCCGTTCACTCTCACCGCGGGCGTAGATCTCGGCGTTATCGAAGAAGTTGACACCGTTGTCGTAGGCGAGCTTCATCAGCGCCTCGGCGGTATCGTCGGTGATCTGTTTGC
>CAZLGY010000034.1:0-21993 GCA_964559165.1 uncultured Chryseobacterium sp. | reverse complement strand
GAGCCAGGAACCCAATGAGAGCTCAGAAAGCTGGAGGCCTGCGTGGCCAAGTCTGCGGTAGCGCATCGTGGTGCAAAGATGGTTGCGCGATCGTGAATTACCGGTTGAGAACACAAGGTGCGAAGACCCGGAATTGACACAACCGTCACATCAGGTCAACACCGGTGCAAGAACCTTGCAGTGAAACAAGTGATGACGCTGACGCGTTATACACACATGACCGCTTGAGCAAGGTGGTCATCGCACACGAAGCCCGGGAGGGCATGCGGATCACCGCGGCGATGTGCGAAGCGGAATTGAACGACGGGGCCCCGGGGACGGGGCCTCGCCGCGTTCATGCTGATGTGATCGCCCTTCAAGGAAGGAAAAAGCGGCATGGCTCCACCTGTCCGGGCCCAAGGCTGCGGAGGATGTATGTGCCTGTCGCAGCGGCCCCCATATCGACCACCGCTGTGGCACCTGCTGCCTGCACCGAATGGACCGTTCGACCCATGGCGTCCATGATGATGATCTGTCCAAGCCCGCCCGCATCCCCTGCCATGATATGGAGCGTGCGACCGTGGAGCGCGATGCTGGCGTTCGATGCATCCGTGTCCGCCATGCCCTGGGCACTTTCGATGCAGGGTGCGAACAGGGTGAAGGGCATGGTCACCAAGCCATCGGCCGGCAGCACAACGGACACCGGCGGCACCTCGAACAGCGAGGGCGTCACACCCACCTGGAAAGGCTGGCCCGTGGGGAAGGGCCATTGCACCTGGAGGTTGTATGCACCCGGGGGCAGGCAGGTCCCATCGACCACTTCCACCAGCCCATCGGTCGCGAACAAGAGCGTGCCGCCATCCACGACCACGTTGTCCGCATCACGGATGGACCATGCGAACTGTGCATCGATGGGGCCGCTTTGCGAAATGCCGAAGACCTGGAACGGGAAGCAGCTGTCAGGCGGACACAGGCTCACCTGGTCCATCGGGAAGGTGCAGCTGCCCTCACCATCAGCGTTGATGTAGTTGAACAACAGCGCACCGCTGAACGGCCATGACGGCGGGTCCCCGTTCACATCGAGCACATGCAGCTGTGCATCCCCGGGCAACACGCCGAAGAAGAAGGGCTGGCCCTCCACGATGGTGGCGCCCTGATCGTCCAGCACGTCGAAGTGGGGAGCTCCGAGGAACTGGCTGCTGTTGTTGCGCAGCCGGATGTGCAGGCCGTTCCCGAACGGGTCGTAGGTGAAGCTTTCTATCGCCAGGCTGTCGCAAAGCGGCTGGGCGGAGGCCATCACCGGTGCGAGGAGGAAGGGGAGGAAGGCGGTACGCATTTCCCTGTGTATTTGTTCCGCACAAAGGTGCCACGCGTGGGAACACGCGACAATGCACGTTCCCGGTCAGGCCTTGTACTTATCCCGGATGGCCTCGCGGAAGGCCGCCGGTGCCAGGCCCTCAGCCTTGCTGAACCACCGCGTGAAGTAAGCGGGGTCTTTCATCCCCAGTGCATAACCGACCTCCTTGATGCTCATGTCGCCGTGCAGCAGCAGGCGCTTGGCCTCCAGCAGCAGGCGGTCGTGTATCACACCGCTGGCGGTGCGTCCCAGCCGCTCGCGCACCAGGGTGTTCAGGTGGTCGCCGGTGATGGCAAGGCGCTGCGCATAGTGTGCCACCTGCCGCGCTTCCAGATAGCCGTGCTCCACCATGTCCAGGAACCGCCTGACCGGATCGTTCATATCCAGCGGCCCGTGCGCGGCAGCGGAACATGCGCGCGCCCATGCAGCGCACTTGATCAGCAGGATGCCAAGGAAGCCTTCCACCACGTCGGGCATGGGGTTCTCGGCTGCGAGCTCACCCTCCATCAAGGCGATGAGGGCCCGGGCCTCCTGCAGCTGTGCGCCGGTCAGGGTGATGGCACCGGGAGCCTCCGCCCGCGCGAACAGCTCTGCCCGGGCCGCATGGCCCTGCCCCAGCAGGGCGTCCGGGGCGAACATCACCACGTCACCGGTCAGGTCTGCAGAACGGGTGAGCTGGTGCACCTGGCCCGGTGCGACAAGGTGCAGGCTTGGTGCGTTCACGGGATGCTGCACCATGTCCAGCATATGGCTGCCCGCACCGGAGAAAATGAACAGGAGTTCATGGAAGTCGTGGCGATGCACCGGCGTGCGCACCGGTGCGGGTCTCACAGGGATGTGCTCCACCCGCGTGGCCTGGCGCGTCTGGCCCAGCGATACGGATGAGCGGTCGACCAAGCGATGAACGGGTATCGGTGTGGAAGCGGTATCCATTTCCAGAACGTGGTGAACGCAGCCCAAGGTCCAGGCGGGGTGCAAGTAAACCATCCGCGTGCATACCGCACATTGCGCAGGGCGCCGGGGAGCGGTCCTGGGGTCCCCATACCGGCGCGAACGATGTGCGCCCGCAGGCCTTTCGCCTACAGGACCGGATCAGCCCAGGATCCTCCCATCCTCCATCTCGATGTTCCGATCCGTGCGCTGGGCAAAGTCGGTATCGTGGGTGACGATGAGGAGGCTGCGGCGATGTTCCTGTGCGATCCGCTGGAACATATCGAACACGACCTCCGAGTTCTTCCGGTCAAGGTTGCCCGTGGGTTCATCACCCATGATGATGAGCGGATCGTTGATGAGGGCTCGCGCAATGGCCACACGCTGCTTCTGTCCGCCGCTCAACTGGTGGGCCATCTTCAGGGCCTGGTCCGTCATGCCCAATTCCGCCAGCCGCACCATGGCATCGGCCTCCACCTCCGCCGGATGCTTCCGGGCCAGTTTCAACCCCGGCAGCATCACGTTCTTCAATACACTGAACTCTGGCAAAAGGTAGTGGAACTGGAAGACGAAGCCGATCTTCTCGTTACGGATGGCAGCAAGCCTGGCGCCCTGCAGTCCTGTCGCACATTCCCCATCGATGTACAATTCACCCTGATAGTCGGTGTCCATGGTGCTGAGGACGTACAGCAGGGTGCTCTTGCCGCATCCGCTCTTACCGGTGATGCTCACGAACTCGCCGCGCTTCACCTCCAGCGAAACGTCCTTCAGCACGGGGATGGCGACCGGGTCATGGAAGGACTTGCTGACCTTCCGCACCTCAAGCGCGGCAGAGCTGTTCATCATTTGCCCCGGATGATGTCCACTGGATCCAGACCGGCTGCCTTCCGTGCCGGCAACCAACCCGCCACCCAGGTGGTGGCCAAGGCGAAGGCGACGGCAATGAGGTAGTGGGTGACGGAATAGTCGATGGGATAGGTGGTGATGGTGGGCAGCGCTTCAGTCACGAAGGGGATGCTGTCGATGATGCGCTGCAAGGCCAGGCCCATGAGGATGCCACCTGCCGCTCCCGCCAACCCGATGATCAGGCTCAAGGCAAGGAAGATCCGCTGCACATCGCTACCGTTGAAGCCCGTGGCCTTGAGGATGGCGATCGAATCGAGCTTTTCGTAGATGAGCATGTTGAGGATGTTGTAGATGCCGAAGCCGGCCACCACCAACAGCACGACCCCCACCGCATAGCTGATGATGCTGCGCACGGCACTGCCGGTCTCGAACTGGGCGTTGGCTGTCTGGATGTCCACTGCATCCACCTCGAAGCGACGGGCCAGCTCACGCGCCATCGCCGGCGCCGATACAAGGTCCTTCAGCTTCACGTTGATGTCGGTGAAGTAGCTGCTTGGCTGGCCCAACAACTCCTGTACCGTGCGGATGCTGGCGTAGCACTGAACCTTGTCATAGTCCGCGATCCCGCTCTGGAAGATGCCGGACACCCGTAGCAAGGCACGATCACCGGCCGCCGTGGTCACCTGCACCACATCGCCCGGCCGGGCCTCCATCATATCGGCAAGGCCCTTTCCCAACACAACGGTGTTGTTGCCCGTGGCCAGGTCGCGCGCCTCCCCTTCCACCAAGTAGTCGGCGAACATGTAATAGCGCACTTCCTGGTCCACCGCGATCCCGCTGATCTGCGCATTGAGGTCGGTGGTGCCCACGTTGAAGAACACCTGCGCCACCAAGCGCGGCGACACGGCCAACACGCGTGGGTCGCGTTCGAGCGTGCGCATGATACCGGAAGCGTTGCGCAAGCGCTGCAGTTCGCTGCGGGGCTTCACCGATCGGATGAAGTGGTGCGTGGACGTGTCCCGGCCGGCCCGCTCGATGGGCTGCACCGGGGAAGCCTTCAACTCGTTGTACAAGCGCACATGCGGGGTGCGGTTCAACACCAGTCCATCGAGCAGGTCATTGAGGCCGTTCATGAAGCCCAGCAGCGCAACGAACATCGCGATGCTGAAGGTGACACCGATGGCGGCCACGATGCTCTGCCTGAGCTTGGCGCGCAGGATGGTGACCGCGATGGTGATGAGCAGGCGCATGGATCACGGCCTGTAGAGCTCCGTGTTGCGATCGATGCCGCTGAGCACCTCCACACGTTCGAGGTCGCGCAGACCGATGCGCACCGGGGTGAGCACATCAGGTGCGGTGCGCACCGAATCGCCCTGGAGCAGGTAACTGGCGGGAATGGTAAGTGCACGCTCCTTCTGGGCCAGGACGATGTTGGCCTCGGCCGTGATGTTGGGGTACAACCGGGGCGTCCGTTCAGAGAAGCGTGCCTCCACGGTGAAGGTGCGGGTGCGGGGATCCATCAGCGGAACGATGCGCGAAACGGTGGCGGCGATCGCGTCGGGGTACAGCTCCAAGGTGGCGGCGACCTTCTGCCCCACCCGCACCAGTGCGATGTCCCGCTCGTCAACCTCCAATTCCAGGTACAGGTCCGTGGCACTTCCAATGATGGCCAGCGGCTTCTGCGGGCTGGCCAGCTCGCCCGTTTCCACCAGCAGGTCGTACACCAGCCCATCGATCAGGCTCACCGGTGTGCGGTCGGTGTTGCCTGCGGTATTGATGGTGGCGTTGTTCCGGGCCAGCTCCAGTTCGGTGCGCAGGCGATCGCGTGTCTCCACCAGTGCCTTTGTTGCACGCGTTACGGCGGATCGGCTGTTGCTGTAGGCGAGTTCCCGTTGTTCAAGGTCGCTCCTGCTACCGATGCGCTGCTCCCACAGTACCTGTTGGCGTGCGTAGTTGGTGCTGTCAACCAAAAGGCGCTCACGGGATTGCGCAAGGGTTTCGCGCAACTGGGAAAGCACGGGGCCCTGTTCGTCGGCGCTCTGCTCCAAAAGCCGAACCTGTGCCAATGCACTTCGCCGGCCGGCATTGCTGGTACGGTCATCAATGTGCAGGAGCGGGGTCCCGGCCTTCACGGTGTCGCCCTCCTGCACCAGCAGCGCCGTCACCTGGCCGGTCACCACAGGATAGACCTGGTACTGGCCGACCGCCTTCACCACGCCGCTGGCATATACGCACTCGGTGATGGGGCCGATGGATGGAAGGATGGTCCCGCGGTCCCCGCCGCATCCGTGCATGAGCAGGACGGTCAGCAGGAGCATAAGTGGTCGGCCCATGATGCAAATGTTACCAACATGGGGATCCCCGCAACCCACCTTCGTCAGGAACATGGATCTTCGCGTCAACGTACTTGAACGCATGAGCGGCATATCCTCCAATAAAGCGCCCGAACCCGTTGGACACTACCCACATGCCCGGCGCGTGGGCGATCTGCTCTTCCTGAGCGGTGTGGGCCCGCGCGAACGAGGCTCCAGGAAAATACCCGGTGTTGAACTGAACACCGATGGGACCATCGCCTCCTACGATATCGAGACCCAGGTGCGCAGCGTGTTCCAGAACGTTCGATGGATCCTGGAGGACAGCGGCTCCTCCTGGGAGAAGATCGTGGACGTGACGGTGTACCTCACCAACATGAAGGACGACTTCCCCACCTACAACCGGTTGTGGAAGGAGTACTTCGAAAAGGATCCGCCCTGCCGCACCACACTGGAGATCAACTGCCTGCCCACACCGATCGCCATTGAACTGAAGGTGATCGCCATGGCTTGACGGGGTGGGCGAGCTGAACCCTGTTCTGAACAGGGCACGGGCTGGCGATATCAGCCCTGGCCGGAAGCCTCGTTGATGGCCTCCAGCACGGTGCGCTCCAGGTCTTGCGGATCCCAGGGTTTCTGCATGTATCGGTAGAGATGCACCTTGTTGATGACCATGTTCACGGCCTCCATATCGGCCTGTCCGGTAAGCATGATCGTCCGAAGGCCTGGATACCGCTCCACCAGCACGAGCAGCAGGTCGCTGCCCTTCATCGGATACATCTGGTAATCAACCAGCGCAAGGGGGATGCTCCCGCCTTGTGCAACATGCTCCTGCGCATGGTCCAGCGCTTCGGGGCCGGAAAGGGCGGTGATCACTTCCCAACCCGGTGGCAGCACGCGCCGCAGCTGAAGGCGCAAGGTGTTGGCGACAAGTACATCATCATCGACGACCAGGATGGCGGGGAAGCCTTCACGCATGGGGACCGGTGGTATCATGACCCAACATGGGCAGTTCAATGGTAAAGGTGGTGATCTCCAGGGTGGAAACACAGCGGATACCACCACCGTGCCCATCAAGGATGCGCTTGACAAGGTTGAGCCCGATACCTGTGCCTTCTCCCTTTTTCTTGGTGGTGTAGAGCGCATCGTACATCCGCTCCTGAACCTCCGGAGGGATCATCGGGCCATTGTTCGATATCTCCACCAGCAGGCGATCCTCTCCGGACCGTATTCGCACCACGATGTGACCCGAGTCGCCAATGGCCTGAACGGCATTGCTCAGGATGTTGGTCCAGACCTGGGCCAGGTCATCCTCAACACCATGGACCACGACTCCATCGGGGATGTCCAGGTCGATCAGCAGCCCCCGTCGGCCCGAAGCCTTGAACAGGGTGCTCACGGACCGCAGCTGTTCGGACAGGTCGAACGGCTTGGACCTGCGGTCCTCGTCCTGGTGGATGTAGGTGCGCAGGGCGCCCACCACCTTGGCGGCCCGCTCGGCAGCGAAGTCGATGGTACGCAGTGATTCACGCACCACGAACATGGTATTGGATGTGTTCAACAGGCGCAGGCCGGAGGCATGGGATAGCAGGGCCTCCCAAGGTTCCCCGGGGGTTGCACCCCAGCCCATCTCCGCTATGTTGGAAGCAGCTTGCATCCACGCCGGTCCCGCACCCAACAGAACAAGGCGTTCCCGGACCCGCTGGGTTGCAGCACGCATTTCCGCATGGGGCGGGGGATCCATTCGCTGGTGCGCCAGCAGTACCAGCAGGCCCAGATCATCCCTGGTGAGTTCGGGCAACTCCTTGAAGACCCAGTCGGCAAGCGCCGTTGAGAGGTTCCGTGAAGCCCCCAGCACTGCCCCCAGCGGGCTGTTGATCTCGTGGGCAATGCTGGCCGTCAAGCGTCCCAGCACGGACATGCGCTCCTGGTGCATGGCATCCTCCTGCATCTCGCGCAGGCGGTTCATGGCCGAAACGTCCGTGCCGTAGATATTGTAGAAACCGAAATCCTTAACCGGTATGCAGAGCATCTCGAACTGCCGTTCACCAGTGTCCACGAGCATGGGGCTCCGGTCGTTCTCGTCCTTGGTCACCAGCCGTTGGTGAAGCTGCTCCGGCACCTTGGCCCCCAACTCCATGCCCAATGCACCGAGCACCTGTTCACTGGCGCGGTTGGCGTAGAGCAGCACCCCGTTCTCCCCGACACGCATGACCGGGTTGGGGTCTCCATCGGGGAAGCGGGTCATGGCCTCCAGTTCTCCCATGCGTTGGTCGCGCTCCACCAGTGCGGCCTCCAGTTCAGCGTTAAGGCTGCGCTGCAACTCCTCCCGTGCGGTGCGCTCGGCTTCGGCGAGCTCCAAGGTCTCCACGCGCAGTGCCTCACTGGCCACCATCTGCGCGACAGCGCTGAGGGCCCTTTTCAGCGCACCGATCGGGGTGGCACCGTCACCCCCGCGCATCAGAACACCGCCCAAACCACGCTCGCCAGCCATGACCGGAAAGATGAGGGAGAAGCTCTTCGGGTCGAATGAAGACCCGAGGATGACAGGTCGTCCATCGGCGATCGACCGGTCGACCAGCCCGGCAAGTGGCATCCCTGCTTCATCCGCTGGCGGGGCTGCCTCGCCGGTGCTGTGAACGACGTGTGTGGCGGCCGCCATGCGCAGTTCGATCACGATGCGTTCCGAAGCAAGCTCCCGGGACATCGAGCGCGCCAGGTCAGCGAGCAGCTCATCCATCGGACCCTCTGTGAGCAGTATCCTGGACGCGGTCGCCGTAACCCGTTCCACCAACAGGTCCGCCTCCCGGTCTTGCGCCACCTGTTCGCGTTCAATGGAAGAGGACAAGGCGCTCACATAGGTGTCGATGGTCCTTCGGTTCCCCTCCTCCCAAACGCCCGTTTGATGGAGGTGGTCCAGGCAGAGGAAGCCCCAAGGTCCTTTCGTGGTCGTGATCGGCACTGCAAGCACCTGGCGCACGCCCTGCGAGGACATGAACGCGGCGAGCTGCCGATGCTCAACCTCCTCGGTGAGGGCCTTGTAGGGGCGGCCTGCGAGGATGGCATCCAACAGCGGGCCGAACGCATGCACGGGGGAGACCGCCAAGGGTACCTGTTCAATGGTTTCCGTGCCGTTGGCATCCCTTGACCATGTCAGGACCGGACCACACCCCTCGATCTCATCCCCGATGCCGTATGCGATCCTGAACACGCAGAGGCGGTCCACATCCAGCGAACGCCCGAACAGGGGCAGCCCTTCGGCAACGCCTTCCAGAACGGTGGGCGCGTTCAACAGGGCCGTGGTCGCGCCTGCAAGTGACGTGATCAGTTCCGAACCGTGGCGGATCGCCATTTCGGACAGGTATTCGCTGGTGATGTCAGCGATGGTGGCGGTCAACATCAGGTCGTCACCCTCCGGATACACCTGGCCGACCTCCCTGATCCAGCGGATCTCACCGGCCACTTGCACCCGGTACTCGATGTCGAAGGAGCCATTTGCCGAGATGAGCTCCTGCATCCGGGCTCGTACGCGCACTTCGTCCTCCTTCAGGATGCACGTGTACCTGTCAGCGCGCCGCTCCATGAAATCCGCCACAGGAACGCCAAGGATCCGCTCCACTTGGGAGGACATGAACAGAATCTCGGGCTCTTTCCGGAGGCGCATGTGGTAGGTAGCCCCCTGCAGGTTCTCGACCAGCACCCGGAACATGTTCCTGCTACGCTCCAGGTCCAGGGCACCCTGCACCCGTTCGGTGATGTCGGTCTCCACGGCCATGAACCCCGTGTGCGCTCCATGCTCATTGAAGAGGGGCACGATATTGAGCTGGAGCCAGTACGTATTCCCATGCTTGCCCCGGTTCCAGACCACCTCATTGACCTCTTCGCGACGCTCCAGGGCCAGCCTGATGCGTTCGCGGGCCGCCGGATCGGTACCCTCGAACTGGAACATGACAGGTGTCCGGCCGATGACCTCATGCAGCTCGTAACCGGTCAAGCGGAGCAGGGCATCGTTCACCCAGATCATACGACGCTCGTGATCGGTGATGACCACACAGTTGGAAGTGCGGCGGGCCACCATGGAAAGCCGCTCCACCTCCTCCTGGGTGCGGCGGCGGATGGTGATATCCTGGACCGTTCCAAGGATCATGCCGGAAGCCTGCTCGCGGGCCGAGGCAGGCCCGGCGGTCAGGCTCAACCAACGGCGTTCCGCCCCCTCGCCGGGATGATCGAACGGCAGGTCCCTCTGCATGCGGTGACCCGTCAACGCGACCGTCCCCAAGAGCTCCCTTACCTCGGCCAGGACGCGCTCCCCGAAGATGGGGCTGAGCTGTGAGAGATCGATGGATGCCATCGGGGAGAGCCCCAGTACCTGGAAGAACATCGGGGATGCCTCCAGCCGTCCGTTGGCAGGGTCGAACTCGAACGTTCCGATGGCCGCTACTCGCTGGGCCTCCAGCAGCACCCCTTGCGTGCGTGCCAGGTCGCGCGTTCGCGCATCGATCTTCTGTTCCAGCTCCTCATTGAAGGCCCGTTGGCGATCCCGGGCGGTGCTCAGCGCATCCCGAAGTGAGGTGAGCGCGGCACCCAGCTCAGCCACCTCCGAAGCCGCACCGCGCGTGTTGAACTCCACCTCATAGTCGCCTTGCTGCAGGTGCTCCGCACCCCGCACCATGGCCACCACGGGGCGCGCCACACCCCGGGCCACCAACAGGAACAGGACCAGCGACACCAATGTCATCGCCACCAATCCTTGGTAGACCGGCGCGTTGATGGCAGCCACCGCCTCGTTGATGCGGTCCATGGAGACCGCCACCTGCACATACCCCATGAAATCAAGAGCGATCACCGGATGGCTTTCAACCACCAGCCCTTCATTGGCGCGATCGAACACAACAGCCTCATTTACATCCTGCGGCTGCACGGCGAAGAGGCGCTCGGCACCGGAGCCTTCACGCTGCACCAGGGCCACATAGGCAAAGTCCTCGGTGCTGCTGGCAAGTTCAACGGCACGCTGAACGCCTTCGAATTCGTCATGCTCCAGGCTCAATTCAACGCTCAAGGCGACCGCGCTCGCCATTTCACGCAGGCGGGTGTTGGTGGCCTCGCGGTAAAGCTCTCCCTGCTTGCGGGGGTAATAAACCCCGATGGAGACGATGCAAACGAGCAAAACCAGCGTGAACGGCAGCCAGATGCGGAGAACGATACGATCCAGGGCCCGCCTCATTGCACCACCTTGATCAGCATCGCATCGGGGACCCCCTTGGAGCCCATCGGCACCATGCCGATCGCACCAGGATGCTCCTGCACATAGGACAGCACCTCTGCGGCCGAATCAACGAAAACGGGTGCGCTGGCGCGGCCCTGGAACACCAGTCCAAGCCAGTACCGCTGCATGGCCTGCCTGCTCATTCCAAGCACCTGCAGAGAAAATCTCTCCGACCATTCCACACGCGAGCCGGGCAGCACGATGATCACCTGCTTGCCGGTGGGCCAGACCGAGCGTTCGCCCCTGAACAAGGAACGCAGCTCGGCAGGGTTCACCTGTGTAAGGCCGGTGCCATTACCGACCAGGGAGAGCGAAGCGGCGTCCCCCTGGTATTGGGCGGAAGAAGTCATCGGCCCCAGCAGAAAGGCCAGAACGATCGCGGATATGGACCTGCTAACGCCCATGCTCAGAACCCGTAGGCCAGTTGTATCCGGATCCCAAGGTCCGGACCATGCATGTGGCTGGTCTGGTCCATATGTTGGTGGGCCTGGTGGTCCCAACGGTTCTCCACCTGCACCTTCACGTTCACCAGGTGGCTGAACTCGTGGCGGTAACCGAGGCCCAGCTTGACCTGGTGCAAGGCGTAGATATGCAGGTCGTTCGACCCGACCTCGATCACATCGCCCAATCCATAGACCACGTTCTTTTCTCCGATCCGGCGCCCCACATAGGTGAAGTTGCTCCAATTGGATGCGGTGCCAAGCGAATCGGTGATGGAGGCGTTCATGCACGCTTCATTCAACACCTCCCATCGCTGTGTGAACCATGCGAAAGAGAAGCTTGCCAGGTGGAAGGCCAGGGGGCCCTTGTAGGCATCGGCACGGGTAACGGTGGGTGCCGGTGAGTGCCCGCTGTGGGCGCCGTACGCATTGGACCGCAGGAAATCATAGTAATACGACAACCCCACACGCATTCCCTCCAGCGGCTTCACATGGAACGCGGCCGTGAGGGAGGGGTCCAACCCTTGGTCGAGGGCATCCGAGGAGCTGATGCCGTTGCCAAGCACAACATCATAGCCGAACTTGGCCCTGCCCAGGTTCTGGCCCTGCATCTGGAGCCCCAGGGTGTGGAGCGGCACCAGGTAGCTGAACGCAAGCGGCCTGTCGATGACCGGGAAGAAGAGCCTTCCGTGGTGGTACACATCATTCCAATAATTCACCGGCGTGTGCACCTTGCCGACGATGATGGAATGATTGTTGGTATAGGTGTAGCGGACGAGGGAGCGCTCAATGCTCGGAAGAAAATTGGTCGCAGATGAACCGTTGGTTCGAATGACGTACTCACCAAGGAACGTGATCCGCTCCGACAGGGTGGATGTCACAAAGAAATCGTGCTCCCCCAGCGAGAAGTAAGCGGAGGGGTCGTCCCCTGCGACACCTGAGAGCTCGATGTGGCCGAACCCGTTGAACCGCGTTCGCTCCACCTGGCCCTGCGCCGTGGACAGCCATAACAGGCTCACGACCAAGAGCATTCCTTGTTGTGCCGGACGGGTCATCACATGCATTGCGCGGACAAGTAGGGTTGTTGGAGGGGAGTAAGTTACAGCATCGCCGCCACCTAACCGTTGGCAAAGAACAGCATCAACAGGAGCACCCCCACCAGATCCATCCACACACCGGCCAGCACCATACGGCGCACCGGTATGCGGCCAGTGCCGAAGATGATCGTCTGCATGGGTGAAGCCACCGGCAACATGAAGCCCAGGCTGGCACCCATGGCGGCAGGCCACAGGATGCTCTGCGGTTCCATGCCCCACCGCTCGGCCATGGCGGCAAGGATGGGTAGGGTGAGACTTGCCGTGGCGGTATTGCTGCCCAGCTCGCTCAACAGGCAAACGATGAGGGTGGTGGCACCGATGAGCAGGAACAGCGGGAGGGATCCGATGCCTTCCATGGCCTCACCGATGAGGGTGCTGAGACCACTGCGGTCCACCCCGGCCGCCAGGGCGAATCCACCACCGATCAGCAACAGCACGCCCCACGGTACCCGCTGTTCGGTGAAACCCCAGTCCATGATGGAACCGCCCTCAGCGGTCATGGATCGGGTGTCGTGCAGCTGCCGAACCCGCCGTTCCGCAGGGAGCAGGAAGAGCAGCACCGCACCGAGCACGGCCACGGCCGCATCGCTGACGTCCTTCAGGAACGGTGCCTGTGACCTCCAACCGCTGAACAATACGAGCTCATCCTGCCGAACGGGATCGCCGGTGACCCACAGCAGGGCCACGAATGCGAAGACCCCTCCCGCGAACCGCTCATCACGTGAGATGGGCCCCAGCGCACGATGGCGTGAGCGTACCCCGTTGGCATCTCCCAACACATCCCCCCGCAGATCGAACACCACCCGCGTGAGCAGCAGCCATGCGATACCAAGGTATAGGGTCGCCAACGGCACGCCCAATGCCATCCATTCACCGAATCCGATGACGGGCGTTTGCGGATAGAGCTGCTTCCACAAGGAGATGAAGACCAGGTTGGGCGGTGTGCCGACGGGTGTCGCCAGCCCGCCGATGGTGGCGCCATAGGCCACGCCAAGCAGCAGGGGGATGGTCAGCCGCTGGCGTGCGTCAGCAGGAGCGTCCTCATCGTCCAACAGACTGAGGGCGATGGGGAGCATGACCAGCGTGGCCGCGGTACTGTTGATCCACATGCTGAGCAGTGCGCATGCAAGCATGACACCCAGCACCAGGCGCACCGATGATGTGCCTACACGGGCCATGATGCCCAACGCGATCCGGCGGTGTAGGCCGGTGCGTTCGATCCCCAGCGCGATGATGAAGCCGCCCAGGAAGAGGAAGATGATCTCCTTGCCGTAGTTGGCCGCGGTGCCGGCCACGGTGTCCACGCCCAGGAGCGGGAAAAGCACCAGCGGCAGCAAGGATGTCACCGGCAGGGGCACGGCCTCACTGATCCACCACAATGCCATCCAGGCCACCAGGCCGGCCATGATAGCGGGCTGGGCCCCATACTGCGACAGCAGCGCTTGGACCGCCAAGGCGGCGGCGGGACCAGCAATGCGAAGGAGCACGGTCTTCACCAAGGCGGAGGCACCGGTTCGGGATGCTGCTGCAAGATAGCAGACCAGCGGGGGCCTTCACACATCCGCCGCAGGTCGCCGGCTCACCAACAGTACGACACCGATCGTCGTGGTCGGACCGGCAATGGCTTACTTCAACCTGTGGGGCGTCACACGCCGGTGATCGTTGGCGGTGCCGCATTGCGGTACAGCGCGGCCTGTTGCACGGATGCCTGCCGGCGGAAACGCTGCTTCACCTTCATCAGAAGGAGGTACATGACCGGCACAACGACCAATGTCAGGAAGGTGGCGAAGGTGAGCCCGAAGATGACCGTCCAGCTCATGGGCCCCCAGAACGCCGTGTTGTCGCCTCCCAGCGTGAGCTGTGGATCCAGGTCGGTGAAGAGGGTGAAGAAGTTGATGTTGAGGCCGATGGCCAACGGCACCAGGCCCAGCACCGTGGTGATGGCCGTGAGCAGGACGGGGCGCAGGCGGCGGACACCGGCATCCTCGATGATGGACAGCATCTCGGCCAAGGGAAGTCGTGCCTCCTCTGGCAATCCCATTTCAGCCTTGCGGCGCATCTCCAACAGCTGCATGAAATCAATGAGCACGATGGCGTTGTTCACCACGACCCCGGCGAGTGAGATGATGCCGATCATGGTCATCATGATCACGAACTCCATGCGGAAGATCACCAGGCCCAGGAATACGCCGATGAGGCTGAAGATGACCGAGAACATGATGATGGCCGGCACACTGCTGCTGTTGAACTGCGCCACGATGATGAGGAACACGAGCGCCACGGCGATGAGCAGGGCGGTGCTGAGGAAGGCCATCTGCTTCTCCTGCTCCTTCATCTCCCCGGTGAATTCGTAAGTGTACCGCGGATCCCTGTCATAACCCTGCATGGCGGCCTGCACCTTGGCCACCACCTCATTGGGGTTATAGTCACCCAATATGTTGCTCTGCACCTGCACCATACGGGTGAGGTCCTTGCGTTTCACCGCGCTGTACGTGCTGGTGTAACGGGTGGTGACCAAGGCACTGATGGGCACCTGGCGTATCTGTCCGTTGGTCTGGTCGCGGAAGGTCACCCGCATGCCCGTCAGGACCTCGGGGTCGTAACGGTATTGGTCCTTCAGGCGGAGGTTCACGGGATGGTCATCCTCGCCTTCCTTGTATGTGCTTACCTCGCGGCCGTAGAGGGCGGTCCGCAACGCATCGCCGATGGCATAGGTGCTGACGTTGTACCTCCGGGCCTTGGCACGGTCGATGTCCACGGGCATCTCGGGCTTGCCGAGCTCCACATCGAGCTTGAGCTCCTCCACGCCGGGGATGTGCTGCTTGATGAGGAATTGGCGCAGGCGTTCCCCCTCGGCGATGAGACCGTTCACATCAGCGCCCTTCACCTCGATGTTCACCGGTTTGCCGGCAGGGGGGCCGGCCGCATCCTTGTCCACCACCACGGTCACACCGGGAACGCCGCGCACAGCATCACGGATGTCGTTCATCACATCGATGGTGTTGATCCCGCGCCGGTCGGCATACTTCACGAAACTCACCTGCACGCGGCCCTTGTGCGGTGTGGCGGCCAGCGAGGGTCCCGCGGCAGGGTCGCTGGTGCCCTCACCCACCTGCGCGATCACGCTGCTCACCAGGAAGTTGACCGTATCCTGCCGGATGGTGCCGTCGGGGAGCGTATCGACCACCGGCGCGTTGTACTTCGGATCGGACAACAGGCTGAACACGCGCGCCTCGATGGCGCGCGTGGTGGCGTCGGTCTCAAGGATGTCCGTACCGATGGGCTTCTCGATGAATACGTTGACGTATTGCGGCTGGTTGATGGGGAAGAACAGGGTCTTGGGAGGGAACACACCCAACAGCACGAAGGAGAGGAAGAGCATCCCGATGGTGCCCAGGAAGAGATGGCGCGGACGTCGCCCAGCCAGGGCCCATGCCAGGAAGCTGCGATAACGGGCTTCCACCCGCGGCATGGTGCGTTCCTGGAAGCGGATGGAGGCTGGGTAAAGGAAGTAGTGGTTCACGAAGCCGAACAGGCCGAACACAAAGGCCAGGTTGCCAAGGGTGAAGAGGAAGCCGTTGTCGCTGAAATGGCCCAGCAGGCTGAGGACAAGACCGACCCCTGTGATCCATGGCCCCAGCACGAAGGTGAGGAAGCGTGAGGGGCCGTTCTGCTGCACCGTCATGTAACGCGCTGCAAGCATGGGGTTGATCACGAGACCAACGAACAATGATGCGGACAGCACCACCATGAGCGTGAGGGGCAGGTACTGCATGAACTCACCCATGATGCCGGGCCAGAACATGAGCGGGATGAATACGGCCACCGTGGTGGCGGTGCTGCCGATGATGGGCCAGGCGACCTCGCCAACCCCGTTCTTGGCGGCTGCGATGGGGGACTGCCCTTCGCTCATCAGCCGATGGGTGTTCTCGATCACCACGATCCCATTGTCCACGAGCATGCCCAAAGCCAGGACCAGGCTGAAGAGCACCATCATGTTGAGGGTGATGCCCATGGCGCTGAGCACCATGAAGCTGAGCATCATGCTAAGCGGTATGGCAACGCCCACGAAAATGGCATTGCGCAGGCCAAGGAAGAACATGAGCACTCCCACCACCAGAAGCACACCGAAGATGATGGAGTTCTCAAGCTCGTCCACCTGGGTGCGTGTCTGGTCGCTCATGTCGCCGGTGAGGCTCACGCTCAGGTCGCGTGGCAGCCGGCGGGCTTGGAAGTCCGCCAGGATGCTCTTGATGCTGTCGCTGGCCACCAGCAGGTTGCGCCCGCTGCGCTTGATCACATCAAGCATCACCACCGGCTGGCCGTACTCCCGCGCAAAGCTCTGCGGCTCCTCGTAGGTGAAGGACACGTCCGCGATCTCCCCCAGCCGCACGATGTCGAGGTTCTCCTGCTTCACGATGATGGAACGCACCTGTTCCATGTCGGTGAACTCACCATTGACACTGATGCTCCTGCGCAGGCCGTCCACAAGCACCTCGCCACCGCTGATGCTCACGTTCTCCTGCTGGATGGCTCCGGCAACATCCTGGAAAGAGATCTGGCGCGCCTCCATCTTGGGCAGGTCTAGGCTGATTCGCACCTCTTTTTTGGGGACCCCGCGGATCTCCACCTTGTTGACCTCCGGCAGGTCCTCGATCCGGTCCTCCAGCTCCTCGGCCCACTCGTTGAGCTGCTCCATACTGTAGTCGCCGCTCAGGTTGATGTTGAGGATGGGCATCATCTCCGAGAGGTTCATCGCGAAGATGTTGGGCTCGGCGGGCAGGTCCGTGGGAAAGTCGGGGTCGGCCTTGGCCTTGTCCACTGCATCCTTCACCTTGCGCAGGGCCTCGGTGGGCGAGACATTGAAGTCGAACTTCACCTGGATGGTGCTGTATCCCTGCACACTGGTGGAGTTGATCTCATCGATCCCGGAAATGGTCTTGATCTCCTTCTCCAGCGGGCGGGTGATGAGCTTCTCCATGTCGTCCGGGGCGTTACCCGGGTAGGGCGTGCCCACATACACCTCGGGGGTGACGATCTCCGGGAACGCTTCGCGTGGCATCCCCGCGTAGGCGAGCAGGCCAGCAACGCCGATGATGATGGTGAGCACCATCACCGTGGCCCGGTTATCGACCGCCCAGGTGGCAAGGCCGAATCGCTTGTCCTGCTGGTCCGTTCTGTTCTCCTGTGACATGTGGCTCGTTCGTTGAGGCCGTGTCAGCGGCTTCGTTGATGCTTTGCTGGTCCTGTCGTGGCGCTCGCTGCGATCGCAGACCCGATGGGATGAACG
Organism: uncultured Chryseobacterium sp.; assembly: GCA_964559165.1. GTDB lineage: Bacteria > Bacteroidota > Bacteroidia > Flavobacteriales_F > PHOS-HE28 > PHOS-HE28. The sequence goes on along the minus strand of CAZLGY010000034.1, from coordinate 4,476 downwards.
CTACGGCGGCTCCGGTCATGCGGGTTCATGCTGCGCATGCACCTGCCTTCATACCCCTTTCTGTACTTGCACTTCCTGCTTGTCAACGACCAGGCGCGATCCCTGGTCGATCAGGAGCTCGCCCCCCTTCAACCCGTTGTCGTTGCGCTCCAGCAGCAATTCGCCGCCCTGGGCGTTGAGGACCTTCACCATCACCTTGCGGCTGGTACTGCGACCATCCTGCTCATCGAGCACGAAAACATAGCTGTCGCCTGCACCGTTCTCCATCACAAGGCGCGCCGGCACCACGAGAGCCGTGTCTGCCGTGACATCCTGTATGCGCACATTGGCGAGCTGGTTCGGCCGGAGTTTACGTCCGCCGCCCATGCGCACAGTCACGCGTGCGGTGCGGTTGTTGGGATTGATGTACTGTCCCACCTGGTCGATGCGTGCCTGCACGACCTCCTTCGTCTCCGGGAACACGACCTGGACGGGATCCCCCTCCTTCACCCGGGCAAGCAGGTCCTCGGCGATGTCACACTCAATGCTGGAGCGGCCTAGGCTCACCACCCGCGCCACCGGTTGCATGGGCGTGGCCATGTCACCTACCTGGGGGAACACTTCATCCACCACCCCATCGAAGGGTGCGATCACCTGTGCCGAGCGCAGCTGCTCGCGCATGGCGGCCAGTTGTGCCTCGGCCGCCTGCATGCGCGTCTTCGCCTCCAGGAACTGCACCTCGCTGCCGATGTTCTGCTGCCAGAGCTTGGATTGCCGATCGAACACAGTGCGCGCCAGGTCCACATTGGCCTCGGCCTGGCGGATGTTCGCCCGAAGCGCTTCGATGTCGATATCGACCACGACCTGACCCTGGCGCACGGCCGAACCGGCCTGCACAACGATGCGACGCACCTCTCCTCCGGTGCTGCTGTAGAGCAAGGCATTGTCATCGGCCTTCACCGTACCATGCACCTCGGTGAAATGGGCGAACGAGCGCGGGGCGAGTGAGTAGGTGGTCACCACCGGAAGTGAACGCGCCAGTTCCGGATCGTTCGTTGCCAGCCAGGCCTCCACCTCCGCGATGGCGGCGTTGATCCGCTCCCGCTCGTTCTTGAGGGAGTCGCGGGTGGCGCGCTTGGTGGCGAGCTCATTGTTCACATCGGTGCCACCGCCGCAGGACGACAGGAGCAGGAACAGCAGCATGTGGGGAAGGATCCGGATGGGCATCGGGGGTCGGTGATGGATCAATATCGGTCAAGTGCCATGCGCAGTTCGGCCCGTGCGTTCACCAGGTCCACCACGCGTTGGATGTAGCTCTGTTGGGCGCTGATGTAGCGCGATTGTTCCTGCGTGAGCTCGAAGCTGGATGCCACCCCCTCGGCATATTTCACGCCGGTGCGATCGAAGATGCGACGCGCCACTTCCAACCGCTCCCGCTCGTTATCGTAAAGGTCCTGCGCCCCCTGCACATCACTGCGTCGCTGCGCATGCTCCAGCGCAAGGCGTTCGGCGGTGAGCCGCTGGTTCACCTCGGCCTGGCCGAGACCCAGGCGCTGCTGTGCAAGGCGGCTGCTGCGCAGTCCGCTGCTGAATAGCGGCACGTTCAACTGGAGGCCCCACAGCGTGGCGGGGAACCACGGGATGGGCCCGCCGAACGGCTCGAAGTCGCGTGCGTTCCACTGCTGCTGGTGGCTGATGAACCCGCGCAGGTTGGGCATGTAGGCGGCCCTGGCGTTGCGTACCTGAAGGGTACTGGCGCGGACATAGGTGTCGGCCACGCGCTGGTCGATGTGGCGCGCCTGGTCGAAGGGTTCATCCGCAAGGGCGATCTCCGCAGGGTCGTTGATGAGGCCCGTCAGGTCATCCGTGAGGTTGATGGGCGTGCCCGGCGCCAGGCCGAGCACGAAGCGCAGGTAGTTGCGGGCCAGTTCCGCCTGGCGCAGGAAGAGCTGACGCTGATCGCGCACGCTGCCCACCTCGATGCGCAGGCGCTCCACGTCGGTGACCTCAGCGAAGCCATTGGCGAGCAGCGCCTCGCTCTCCTTCAGGCTGCGCTCCACCACCGGCAATGTCTCCCCCAGCAGTCGTGCTCCTTCCTCGGCAGCGAGCGCCGCGTGATAGGACTTGGCGGCCTGCATCCTGGCCAGCTTGATGTTCCGTTCCAGCTCCTCGTCGCTGATCTTGCGCGCCTCCTTCGCAGCCTGCAGCCCCACGATGTAGCTGCCATCGAAGATCAGCTGCTCCAGCTGGATGCCACCGCTCATGCTCCAGGGCACACCGAACTGCACCTTGATGAGGTCCGGACCACCGAAGAAATCGGGGATCACCTGGGTGGGCACATCGAGGTAGTTGGAAAGCGAACCGGATGCATTGATCTGGGGAAGGCCGATGGCGGCCACCTCCTTGATGCGCTGGCGGGCCTTTTCCGCCTCCAGTTCACTGTTCTGCACCTGGTAGCTCTGCCTGGCCGCCAGCTCCAGGGCCTGCTGCAGGCTTAAGGAGACAGGGCCCTGGGCCGAGCCCGACACTGCCATCAACAGCACCAGGAAGAGGATCGGGGATGTGATCTTGGTCATGACGCTTCGGGCCGGCTGTTGCGGTCGCGGGCCACTTTCCTGTTGAGGTACTTGACACCCTTGTCCGTGGCGATGCCCCGGATGTGATACCGGAAAAGCTCCCATATCACGTCCTCGAACCTGTACTTGTCCTGGGGAAAGAGGACTCCGTCGAAGGTGACATCGAAGCGGGATATGTAGATACGGGCAATGACGTCCACGTTCAGGTCCGCCCGGTACAACCCCTCCTCCATCCCCTTGCGCAGATTGCCAGAGACACAGGCATAGATGTCCTGGCGTTCCGTGCTCTGCAGCAGGTCCCAGGCCTCCGGATGGTATTTCTGAAGGTCGAAATGCACGCTCGGGTGCACCTGACCCACCTGGGCGGCAACGAACCGCGATATCTCGAAACTCTCATCGATGGCGTTGAAGCCCTTGGCACAGATGCCCAGGATGCACTCCCGGTGGTCCGCAGTGATCCTGCCCACGGCCTTGATCACCAATTCGTTCTTGTCCTTTACGAACTGGTACAGCGTCTTCTTGCTGATCCGCAAGTGCTGGGCCACATCGTCCATGTTCACGCTGCGGATCCCCAGGCGCATGAACACCTTCCCGGCCTCGGCAAGGATGTGTTGTTCGCGGTTCTCCAGTTCCATGGCGGGCACAAAGATAGGCACAACGGATACGATGGAAACATTCCGGATGCATAATTGTTTCCGCCGTTCATCACATTTCCGCTCCGGCCATTCCGGTCAACGATCGCAACACGGCTCCGCCAGCTCGCCCCGCGTTCGTTCCTTTGCAGGCAGAAAGTGGAAGGGTGCGAGCGTGCAAGAGCAACCTCGCGACAGTCCCCTTACCCTCGTGGAACCGCGCCCCCTGGAACCCTCATGCACCCCATCGAACAAGTCCTCGACGACACCGCCCTCACCGGCACCACCCTCACCGTGGCCGGCTGGGTGCGCACCTTCCGCAACGATCGCTTCATCGCGCTCAACGACGGCAGCACCATCCGCAACCTTCAGTGCGTGATCGACCAGGAGCAGGTGGGTCCCGAAACGCGCGGACGCTTCACCACGAGCGCAGCGGTGAAATGCACCGGCGTGATCGTGGAGAGCAAGGGCAGCGGCCAGCGCGTGGAGATGCAGGTGAACAGCGTGGAGGTGCTGGGTGACAGCGACGCGGAGAAGTACCCCATCCAGCCGAAGAAGCACAGCCTGGAGTTCCTGCGTGACAACGCCCATCTGCGCTTCCGTACCAACACCTACAGCGCCATCTTCCGCATCCGCCATCAGGTGAGCTTCGGCATCCACGAGTACTTCGACCAGCAGGGCTACAACTACTTCCACAGCCCCATCATCACCGCCAGCGATGCGGAAGGCGCCGGCGAAATGTTCCGCGTGAGCACGTTGGACGCGAAGAACCCGCCCCTGAACGAGGCCGGTGAAGTGGACTTCAAGCAGGACTTTTTCGGCGCTGAATCACGCCTTACCGTGAGCGGACAGTTGCAGGCCGAACTGGGCGCCCTGGCATTGGGCAAGGTCTACACCTTCGGCCCCACCTTCCGCGCCGAGAACAGCAACACCGCGCGCCACCTCGCCGAGTTCTGGATGATCGAGCCGGAGATCGCCTTCGCCGACCTCGCCGCCGACGCCGACCTCGCCGAGCGCTTCCTCAAGCACGTGTTCGCGCACGTGCTGGCCGAGCGCGGCGACGACCTCAAGTTCTGCGACGAGCGCATCCAGAAGGGCGTGATCGCGCGCCTCGAGGCATTCCTGCAGAGCTCGTTCGAACGCATCGACTACACCGCGGCGATCGACATCCTGCAGAAGGCGAAGAAGAAGTTCGACTACGCGCCCGTGTGGGGCATGGACCTGCAGACCGAGCACGAGCGCTACCTGTGCGAGGAGCACGTCGGCCGGCCGGTGGTGGTGATGAACTA
>CAZLGY010000033.1:26292-26537 GCA_964559165.1 uncultured Chryseobacterium sp. | reverse complement strand
ATGCAGGTGACATGCACGCCGGAGTGGCTGGCCGCGATCTTGGCCAGGAACTCGCCCGTGAGCTTGCTCCAGCCGTAGGTCATGTCGGGCTCGCCCATCTTCTTGAAGTCGATGTCGCCCTCCTTCAGTTGCAGCGTGTTGTTTTCGGTCTGCAGGTCGATGGGGTAGGCGGCGCTGCTGCTGGGGTATAGGAAGCGCTCCGGTTTGTTGCGGCATACATAGAGGAAGATCTCCGCGTCGATGCT
>CAZLGY010000033.1:0-26235 GCA_964559165.1 uncultured Chryseobacterium sp. | reverse complement strand
CATGGGGTCGCCGTCGATCTTGCTGCGTCCGCCCACGATGGCTGCGAAATGGAAGATGTCCTTGAAGCGCACCACATCCAGCCCGTGCTGCTTCACGAGGTATTCCGGGTCCTTGTTCAGTTCGCGCAGCACATCCCGCAGGTCGGCCTTCAGGAACAGCACACGCCCATCGCCGTAAACGGCGATGCCCCTTTCCACGCCTTCGCACTTCCATGGCGCCCAGGTATCGGGGTGGGTGCCCACGCTGAGGTCGTCGATGAGCAGGATGCGATCTGCAGTATTGTTGAAAAGCCGCTGGACCATGTTGCGGCCCACGAATCCGCAGCCGCCGGTGACGAGGTGTGTTGCCATCGACGCAAAGATGCGGCATCCGGCGGACCCCGGATGAGGTGATGCAAGGGTGCGGTATCTTGGCCGTATGGGGCGAAGGGACCTGAAGGCCAGTCTTGCTGCTGCCGCGTTCTACGATGGGGTGGACCTGCAACCGCTTGCCCGACTGGTTGATGCGCTGCGGCCGGCCAATGCCAGCCGGAACCTGGTCGAAAACGTTCGGTTCAATGAGCTGCTGGCCCTGCTGGAGGTGGACGGAACATTGCGGTCCGGCCTTTCGGCCTATGTGCAGCGCGTCGTGAACGGAGTGGAGGTCCATCGGACGCTCACCGATGCCGGTCTTCCCCTTGGCGGTTTCTGGACGGAGATCCGCCAGCGCATCGGTTACAAAGTGCTTCCGCCACGAGCCGATCCCCACACAAGCGATCACCTGTTGGTCGAACTTTTCTTTCGTGAAGGCGATGCCACCTGGGTGTCCGCACTTCCGGAAGGACAATGCATCCGGCTCTTGGAGCTGTTGGGGCTGGATGGTGGCGGGCTTGGATCGGTGCATCTCCCGGAAGAGCTGAACTTCGCTGCCCGCGTATTGAGCCTGCGCATCGCCGGCATGGCCTTTGCACCGGAGGTGTTGCGGATGGTGCCTGAACAGGAACACCTCCGGAACCCGTTCCTGATGCTGGCCGGGGAACTCGATGAACAGCTCCTTGCGCTTCGAGATCCGCATGGAGTTGCCGTTGATCACGCCCGTCCCAATGCGTTGCTGCAACAATGCCGGGCGGTGATCGATACAGCTTACGCGAATGCCCGTGTGCATGGCATGGGGCTTCGCGTGAACCAGGCACTGATGCGAATGGCGCGCTTGTTGGACCGGCTGCAGGAGGTGCTCGCCGCACTTGCCGAACATGGTTCCGCCCCGATGCAGGTGCATGTGCGGATGCTTAAACGGATGGTCGTGTACAGTGCCGGGAGCACCAATGTCAGCGGCTATCTCAACGCAAGCACCCAGGTGATGGCGCGGGAGGTGATGGGGCATACCGGTCGCAAGGGCGAGCACTACATCACCAGCACCGCTGCCGAATATGGTCACATGTTCCGGTCTGCGTTGGGAGGTGGTGCTGTGGTGGCGGTGGCGTGCCTGCTGAAGGTGCTGGCCTCCCAGGTGGATACGAGCCCTTTCGGACACGCCATGCTCTACAGCCTCAACTATGCATGGGCCTTCATCGGTATTTACCTATTACACATGACCCTGGCCACCAAGCAGCCTGCCATGACAGCGAGCACCATCGCTGCCGCCCTGGACGAGGGTCGTGGCGATGGTGGCGCTGCCAGCTATACCGCGCTTGCCGATCTGGTGGCCCGTGTATGGCGTTCGCAGTTCGTGGCCTTCGTTGGCAATGTGCTCATGGCCTTTCCGGTGGCGATGGCGATCGGGCTTGGGTGGAACGCGCTTTTCGGTGCCGGGCTGCTGGACCACAAGGCGGCGAAGTTGTTGCATGACCTTGATCCGTTCCGTTCGCTGGCGATCCCGCATGCTGCGTTGGCGGGTGTGTTCCTCTTCCTCTCAGGGCTGATCGCAGGCAATGTGGCCAACAATACCATCCACCTGCGCATCCCGCAACGCATCGAGGCTCATCCCATGCTGAAGCTGACCTTGTCCCCAGCGCGTCGTAGAAGGCTCGGGGACCTTTACGAACGTCATGCCAGCGGCATCATAAGCAACTTCTGGTTCGCCACATTCATGGGTTCGGTCGGCGTGGTGGGGGGCTTCTTCGGTCTGCCGTTGGATATCCGCCACATCACCTTCGCGGCGGGCAACCTTGCCATGGGCATGGTGGGGGTGGGGGCGTCCATCAGTGCATCGACGGTCGCCGTCTCAGTGCTCGGTATCGGTCTCATCGGGCTCTTCAACTTCCTGGTCAGCTTCGGACTTTCGCTCTTCCTGGCTTTGCGTTCGCGTGGCTTGGGAATGCCTGATCTCTTGCCAATGTTGCAGGCGATATCATTACATTTCAAGAAGGCCCCGTTGCGCTTCTTCTTCCCACCGCGCTGCTGATCAGAACTGGAAGTAAATGAAGGGGACCATCTCGGCGGAGCGGGCTTGTTGAATGACGATGACCACGGCCACGCAGATCGCGACCATTGCCCACAGGGGAAGTGCAGCGAAGCCCTGGCGGTAGCGTTCCTTCCAACGCTCGGGCAGCCAATGCACGAGCATGCCGAGGGCGAACAGACCGAACACGGACGGCGTGCCGTGCACTACGGTGAGCAGCACACCCAGGTCGATGCCGCTGGCCAGCCGATCAAGCATGGCGTTGGCGGTGGCCAGGCTGTCGCTGCGGAACCAGATGCGGGTGAAGCTGATGAAGATGAACGTGAGCAGGACCCGGAACGCAAGGATCGTCCAGTGATCCCGCCCTTCCCACGGACTGATGCGCTTCCAGTACTTGTAGACCACCAGCCCCAGCCCATTGAGACCGCCCCATATCACGAAAAGCCAGCTGGCACCATGCCATAGTCCACCGATGAGCATCGTGATCAGCAGGTTGATGTTGGCGCTCAAGGCAGTGCTCACAAGAGGGGAGTGCCTTGTAAAAACCTTCATCAACGCGAACACGGCAAGATAGACCAACGGGAGCCATAACCATCCGGTGAGCAGGATGAGCGCGGCGCCAATGAAACTGAGCATGATCCAAGTGAAGGTCGATCCGCTGCGGTTGCCTCCCATGGGGATGTAGAGGTAGTCGCGTAACCAAGTGCTTAGGCTGATGTGCCAGCGCTTCCAGAAATCCGCGACACTTCGAGCTTTGTATGGACTGTTGAAATTGGTGCTGAGGTTGAAGCCCATCAGAAGAGCGACCCCGATGGCCACATCCGTATAGCCGCTGAAGTCGGCGTATACCTGGAGCGAGTAGGTGAAGAGTGCCAATAGGGCTTCTGCACCGGAATAGCGCAGCGGATCGGCGAATACACGGTCGATGAAATTCACCGCGATGTGGTCGCCGATCACCATCTTCTTGAAAAGTCCGTTCAGTACCCAGAAAACCGCGATTCCGAACTGTGCGCGGGTGAGCGCATAGGTCCGTTCCAACTGTGGAAGGAACTCTGATGCCCTCACAATGGGACCTGCCACAAGTTGCGGGAAAAAGCTGACATAGAACCCCAGGTCAATGAGGCTTCGGACGGGCTTCAATTCGCCGCGGTACACGTCCACGGCATAACTCATGCACTGGAAGGTGTAGAAGCTGATCCCCGCGGGAAGTAGGATCTTGTTCTCTACGAAATGTGCGTCCCAGGCAGAATTGGCCCAACGGGCCAGGTAGTTCACAGGTTCCCACGAGGTGCCTAGGAGGGCATTGAGGTTCTCCACCACAAAGCCTGCGTACTTGAAATACAGAAGCAGACCCAGGTTGACGGCCATGCTGGCGGCAAGTAGCAGTCGTTTGTGGATGCGCTGTTCGCTTGCGGCGCTCCATAGCGCCAAACGATGGTCCACGATGATGGAGAGCAGTAAAAGTGCAACGAACAGTCCGCTGGTCTTCCAATAGAAGAACAGGCTGGCCACGAAGAGCCAGAGGCTGCGCGCGAATGGGCGCTGGTAGACCGCAGTGAACACCGCCAATATCACTGCGAAGAAGCCCCAGAAGTATAGACCGGTGAAGCTGATCGGTGCCCGAGGGTCATGCCCGAAAAGGCTGTGGAAGGTATATGCCGCGCTGTCCATGGCTTCAAGGTCTGTTCGGGAGTGTGCGCAGGTGCGTGTCATAGAGTTCCTGCAACGCATCGAACAGTAGATCGCCCAGCAGTGCATAGCCTTCGCGGGTGAGATGAATGAGGTCGCGGTTGGCCAAACCAGCATTTTCCCATAGACGTATGGATCCGCTACCCCCCATCACTCCGAACGTATCCCATACCCCCACGCCTTGCTCCATGGAGAGCTCTCGCATCACTTGCCGCACCGCCTCTGCATTGCGGTTCGGTGTGCGCCGCCTCACAAAGCTGTCGGTGTTGGTGGTGAGCAGGATGGCAGCATCCTGCTCAGCCTGGCGGATGCGGGTGATCAGCTCCACATAGTTCCGCTTATAGCGCTGTGCATCGAAATCGGGATCATGCGCGTCGTTGATGCCGATGGAGAGGATGACCAGATCAGCCCCAACAACCGCCAGCTCATCGCTTAACGCTTGGCAACGCAGCCAACTTGTGGTGCTGGCCCCATTCACACCGCAGGCATGCAGGAGGACACCCGGATCGGTGGAGCCGAGCTGGATGCCACGCAGGGTGAAGCGCTGCGCACTGTCAGTGCGTACCACCCGTACATGCAGGGTGTCCGTTGGGCGGTCGAACTGGTAGATGCTCCGCTGGGTCGCCCGATCCACCGAAAAGGTCAAAGGATGGAGTCCTTGGGCACCGTTCACCGTGATGGCCATACAGCTGTCCAGGTTGTGGAAGAGTTCCACGCGATCGAAGGTGTATCCGGCGTAGACCTCTCCCCGGAAGCTGATCTGAAGGGTCGCGACGCTGTCGCGTGTGGTGGCGCTGATGCCTGCCAGCCCAAGCAAGCTGCTGTCTGCTCTGTTCACATTGCGCACGCCGCTCCAGGATCCCGTGTGTATGGGCTCGTACCAATATGGGTTGTTGCTGTCGATCAATGTGAATGGAAAGAGGAAACCGCGACCAGCACGGATACCCGGGGCCATGTTCTGCAGTCGATGGCGGAGCTGCATGCTCCACATGTCGGCCTGCACGTGCGAACCACCGATATGTACGATGTTCATTTGCCCTTGGCCTTCGAATAGCAGGCGGTCCATCCGATCGTGCAGGTGGTTCCACGCGATGCTATCGCCCAACAGTTCGATCCTGTTGGCTGCATGACCGATGAACGGGAGTTCCTTCAGCGCGCCCAGGTCCTGTGCCACCACCTGTGTATGAAACAGCAGGATGCCCAATCCATGTGAAAGAAACAGGACACAGAACCGATCAGGACGTGCGTTCATGGTTGCTCTGCTTGCGACGCAGCGAAGTCATTGATGAACGCGCTCCAAAACAGTTCGCCCACCTTGCGGGCTCCCTGCGGGCTGAAGTGCGTATAGTCGGTGGCGGCCAAAGGTGGGTCGGCCTCCACCCAGCTGATCATGCTGTTCCTTCCGCCCATTGCGGTGTAGAGGTCCCAGTAAATCGCACCGTTCGCCAGGCAGTTGTGCTTCATGGCGGCGTTGACCTCTTCTAAGAACGGACGCGTAACGAACTGCTCACCTTCCTTGATGCTCATATCGCTTGGACCAATGACGATGATCGCGCAGTTCGGCAACCAGCGCTTGAACCGCTGCACTAAGGTGCCAAAGAAGGTGCCGTACCGATCGGCCTTTTCTGCGTCAGTGATGTCCGGCATGGCATTGCCGCCGAACTGAAGGATCACCAAGCGGGGGTCGAGGGCGGCGAACATGTCGCGCAACAAGGTGCCATCCAAGTTGCCGAATTCATGTGCGGCACTGCCCCGCATGCCGATGTTGTCAACACATACCCCACCCGATGCTTCCAGTGATATGCCGTACACCTCGGGACTGTCATCCGCCTTGAACGTGAGGTCCACTGGAACGCCGGCCCGTAAGCCACTCACCTCAGCTATCTGCAGACTTTCCGAAGCGTCAAGGTCCGCGCTGTGTAGCGCGGTGCCTTCCTGCGAAAGTTCCCAGTGCAAACCGTTCCGATGATGGCCCAAGAAGATGCGGCAGCGGTCATAGTTGCTTACGGAACGATAAGCCCTGGCCAACGGGGCTATGCGGATGCGCGCTTCCTGTACAATGCCATCCGATCCCACACTATCGGGCAATGCCGGAGTGAAGCGTGCGTAATTGGTCAACACGCCATAGCGCCCGTGCAGCACGTCTTTTCTGCGCTTGCCAAGGATGGTGTGGCGCTCCCAATCACCGGTAAGGGATCGCTCCACACTGAAGCTCGGCACGATGTCATCCACCGGAACCAATCCCGGACCACCGCCACCGAAGCGTGCCTGCATCTTGTGGCGCAGATAGGAGGTGATACGGTCGCCCTCAATTTGAGAATCACCGAAATGGAGTACCCGGATGGGCTTGCCACGACCTGCCGCATGACGCAATGCATCGAAGAGCGGTTCCAGCACGCTGTGGTCGTTGTTGGGGTATTGAAGTCTGATGCGCTCCTCCAACGGCGGCAGCGCACTGCTATCCAGGACAAAAACAGCCGCCAATTCATTTTTCGATTGGGTCATCGCAACAGTGGCAACGCTATCCACGTCCGCAGTGTCCGTGGGCAACGCCACAATGGCGCTGATATCCACGCGCTCCTCATTATCCGGCCAGAGCAACTCCTTCGGTCCGCTCAACGTCCAATGAAAACCGGCGAGGTGGATACCTTCTGCTGGCCAAAGCGCGGCGAGCAGCGCCAGAGTGGAGAGCACGGTTAGCAAGAAGAACAATGTGCTACGGGGGCTCATCGTGAAGGTATCTTAATGCGTTGTCCCGGGCGGATGTCAGGGCCGATCTTGTTGTAACGCATCAGGCTTTCTGCGCTTAAACCGACATGCCGCTTGGCGATGGCATAGAGCGAATCTCCGCGCCTCACGGTGTACCAAGTATATTCATCTCCTGCTCCATTTGCTGATGTCCGTTGCTCCACATCCCGGCTATTCAGCGCAGGTGATCCATGCAGTGTAAGGATATCGCCCACATCGATGCGGTCTACTTTGATCTCGTTCCACCGTCGCAGCTCGTCCAGGGTGACGCCATAACGCTCAGCGATGCGGCCGAGCACATCGCCTGCCACCACGCGGTGATAGAGGGTCTCACGGCCATCCGGGGTACGCTCTTCTGCCTCAGCCTCCAGCGGTGTACTGGCTTGAGGTGCGCTGATCATCGCGCTATTCAAGCTGTCCGTGATGACCTTCAAGCGCTCGCATAGCCCTGCCGGAAGAATAAGCTGGATACCTGTCGGAACCGTGCGACCGACCGAGGTCGGTGCGAGCCATGCAAATAGCGCAGGCGTGATCATAAGGGAGCGCACAAGATCTGACCTCTGCAAGGGTCGTGAAGTTCGACACGTGTCAGTGGGCGGCAGGGGGGCAAGAACTAACGGCTGCATATCCAATGCGGCCTCCTGGTCCACCAGATAAAGCGCAGCCATCCACCGGGGAACAATTGAACGTTCCATCGGGTCAACGTAATGGTAGAGTGCAGACAGGCTGGTCTCACCGTCACACCGTTGTTTTGCGCGTACGGCGTTGGCAGGTCCGCACGCCATGGCCAGGGCCTGCATGTCCGGGGTGGTGAACGTACGTGCGACTTCGGAGAGGTGTTTGGTCGCTGCGAACGTACTGAGTACGAGTTGATGCCTGCCGTCGTAATGGTCATTGATCCGCACACCATGTTTAACGGCAACGGCATGGGGCAATGCCCAGATGCCAGCACCGCGCAGGTTGCGATGCAGCGGATCCATCCCACTAAGGGCGAATGGCAGTAGCGCCAGCTCCAGCGGCAGATCGGCCGCAAGCAATTGGGCTGCCATGAACGGTCGTTGCTCCTTCCACAACGCGAGCATGCCGCGGAAGGCATCGCGCTCCAACGTTGTCCACCGTTCGATCCAGCCATGCACCGCGCTGTCTGCGAACGTCGGGAAGGATGGATGCTGCCTCTTCAACGCCCGCTCCACACCTTCGAGTTCGGGCATGCGCAACACGCCCGGACTGCGGGCCTCCATGCGCAACGCTTCTGCTACTGGCCAAGGCAATTGGATCTCCTCCTGGGCATGCAGCAGGAGCGGAACAAGGAACGTTCCGACGGTGAGCAAGGCGATCCGTGACATGGGCTTGCGTAAAGCAACAATGTGCAAGCATTGGCATCTCAAGTGAGATCCCTGTATTCTTCACGATGGGCTGTTGGGATGGTCCGCCTGGTTATGGAACGAGGAACGAACGAATAGGGCATCGATATCTGGAGCGATGTCTTGTATCAGGTCGGTCCGATCGGCTAGCGCCAATTGGAAGCTGCCTTGGCGGATTTCAGTCCGCGCAGCAGCGTTCACAGCATGGTCAGCGCTTGGCCAGCACCCCACACAAGTGGAAAAGCAGGCGGGCTCCCACGTTGGCATCCCATTCGTCCTTGCCGGGTGATACCTCCACCAGGTCGAACCCGATGATCGTACGCCTGGCGGCAAGTCTCGACAGCAGATAGGTGGCCTCCTCGAACTGGAAGCCACCGGGGACGGGCGTTCCTGTGTTCGGGCACAAGGTGGGGTCCAGTCCGTCGATGTCGAATGAGATATGGACCTTTTCCGGCAGTGCATCAATGATGGCATCGCATTGTTCGCGCCAGGTGATGCCCTCGTATTGCTGCCGTCGGACATCCGCACTGCGAACCACGCGCACCCGGTCACCCTGTGCCACGATCACCTCGTTCTCCTGTTCGCAAAGATCGCGAATGCCAACGCTTACCACACGCTCCACCTGTTTGATCGGGAGGGTGTTGTAGATGACGCTTGCGTGGCTGTACGTGAACCCCTCATAGGCCTTGCGCAGGTCCAGGTGCGCATCGATATGCAGGATGCCGAACTTCCGATGGCGCCGCGCCTGTGCCCGAAAGAAGCCCAAGGGAGTGCTATGGTCCCCACCCACAAGGCCCACCATCCTGCCTTTGTCCAGCCAGTATCCGCAGCGCTGTTCCACCCAATCGTTCATCACCGCACATTCCTCGTTGATGAGGGCGCGGGCCTTGTCCGCGCGGGCCTTTTTCTTCGCGCTACCCCCATGCACCAAGTGGTCGATGACCACCTGGGCCTCCTTCTTCAAGGTGCGGCTCTGGCTGCGCAAGGCTCCGGGCTCTTCATCCAGGTGTATCCCTCGCTTCCATAGGCCCGGGAATTCCGGGTGGAAGAGGTCCACCTGGTAGCTGGCTTCCAGGATGGCTGCTGGGCCGTTCGAAGTGCCACCGCCATAACTGGTCGTCACTTCCCACGGAACAGGCACCAGTATGATCTCGCTCTCATCCGCAGTGAAGGGCAGTCCGAACATGCCGCTATCAGCGGTACCGGGGCCATTGGGGTCGAAGGAGGCGATCTTCTCAGCTTTGGTCATCGATGTGGGTCTTGCTCAGGGCGAAGGTAGGTGACGGGCTGCCGCACGCTGTGCCAAGCTTGCGCTGGATGATGGTTTCAGCGCCGGAGCATGGAGAGCAGGTCCGGCAGCATCGAACCATTGCGCACCTCACGCTGGGCGGAGGGTGCGGGCCGGTTGGGCCCGTCGGTATCGGTGGGCGGTCCCTGTTGCTGCTCCATGGGCACCACCTCGTCACGCACATCCTCCGGCCGGACCTTGTCGTTCAGGCCGTAACGCGTCATGGTCCATGTGCGTCCCACCATATCCTCGTCCAGCGTGTTACTGACGTTTTCCACATCATGCAGCAGCAGCCCCGTGCCGCCGTTGAGGTGCACCGCACGGCCCAGGGGTACCTTCACCACGAACGTGACCATCTGTGCACGCAGCTTGTCGCTGCGTGGCATATCCACCCAGGGACTGAAGCGCAGGAGCGAGTCGCTCTGCACATACGTGAAGCCCGTATGGGATGCACGTGCCAGTGCCATTTTCTCAGTCCGTCCGTGTGCCCCGCGCTTCACGTGCAGGTGGAAGACGCTATCGGTGCTCGGTACCACGTCCAATCGCGCCCATGCACCGTGGATGCTGTCACCCGTTATACGAAGACCGTCCATATCCCAATCCACCCGGCCGTGCGAGTAGCTCATCGCCCAGTTGCCGCCTGTGCCGCGCATGTCGTGCAGGTCGAGGTAAAGGGTCTGCCCTTGCGGTGGGTCGATCACCAGCTCGTGCTCCGTGGATCGCTCCTCACTGAAGTCGTTGCCCACGCGGGCACCAATGACGATGGACGCGAACAGAGCCATCACCCAGGTGATGGAGAGCGTCCAGGGGATCCAGCGGGGGGGGCGTGCATCGGTCACCAGACGCACCCCGCCGATGAGCAGTCCGATGGCGGGAATGAACGCCAGCAGGACGATGGAGGTGATGAACCAAATGGCTTGCGCGCTGCTATCGAAGACCACGGCGCCGAGCTCGAACAGGCCGGCCTGACCAAGGCCCGTGAGGTTGTCGTAGGTGATGGAACCACCCCCGATGAGCGCCCCCAGGATGATGAGGATGAGCACGGCACCGGCCAGGAGGAAGGATACGCCAAGGATCCTGCCGACCACGTTCAGGAACCTGTTCGCACCTGCTTCGAGGCCCCGCCCGCTGCCGCGCTCACCCCGGCTCCATCGTCTGCCAAGCTCTTCGGCCTCGCTGGCCACATTGCGGGCACCCTGCTGGAACCGTTCACTCCCTTCGCTGAACATCCGCTTGATGTTCTCCACGTTCACCGGTTCGCCCCGCATGCGCAATATGTCCGCCGCGGAATCGGCCCTTGGTACCAGGATCCAGAGGATGATGTACAGAACGAAGCCGAAACCAAGGAACAGGAAGACCAGGTAGACAAGGCGCAGGATGAGCGGGTCGATGTTGAGGTAGGCGCCCAGCCCACCGAGAACACCGCCCACCCAGGTGTCCTCCGGATGGCGATAGAACCGCCTGCCTGCAGCTGTGCCGCTGTTGGCCGATCCGGCATGGGTGCTGCCCTGCTCCTGTTGCCGCTGTTGTTGGTCGGCAGCATCGCCCATCACATAGTCCTCTGGCTGGCCCATGATGCCGATCACATGTTCCACGTCATCGATGGACACCACCTGCCGACGGCCGCCCAAGCGCTCAGTGAACAGCTCGGCGATGCGCGATTCGATGTCGGCCATGATCTCTTCCCGGCCTTCGGTGCCATTGAACTGGTCCCGGATGCTCTCCAGGTAGCGGTGCAGGCGGTCGTATGCGTCCTCCTCGACGTGGTACACCGTGCCGCTGATGTTGGCTGTGAGGGTCTTTTTCATCGTTGTGCGTTCTTCCGGGTGGTCTTGTTGACGGCCTGGCTCAATTCGTCCCAGGTCTGGTCCAATTCGGTGAGGAATACCTCGCCCATGGTGGTGAGCTTGTAGTACTTGCGTGGAGGACCCGATCGGCTCTCCTCCCAGCGATAGGTGAGCAGGCCCGCATCCTTCAGCCGGGTCAGCAGCGGGTAGAGCGTACCCTCCACCACGATCAGCTTGGCCTCCTTTAGCTTGCTGATGATGTCCGAGGGGTACAGCTCCCCATGTGCCAGGATGCTGAGGATACAGTACTCCAGTACGCCCTTCCGCATCTGGGCCTTGGTGTTCTCGACGTTCATGTCCGTAGCATCTGGTACTTGACGATGCAAACATACGGGTATATGTTGGTACTATGCAAGGCAAAGTACCATATAGTGATGACCGGTCTGTTCGTCAGGATGAACGGCATCATCCCGGTATCCCCGACGGCCGGCTATCTTAGGCCGATACAAGCTCCTCCATGCGCAAGCACCTTTGGAAGGTCCTGGTCATCCTGCTGCTGGTGATGGCAGGGGTCACCTACTTCCGGTATTACTGGGTCTATGGTACCGGGGTGAAAGCCGGCGAACTGAATTATGTAGTCCATAAGGGCGTGTTGTTCAAGACCTATGAGGGTAGGATGATCCAGACCGGTATTCGTAGCCAGGCAGGCACCCTCGAGAGCTTCGAGTTCATTTTTTCGGTGGCGGACAAGAACGTGGCGGACCAGTTGATGGTGAACAGCGGCAACCAATTCAACCTGCACTACCGGGAATACCTCGCCGCCCTTCCCTGGCGAGGCCACAGCCGTTATGTGGTGGACAGCATCATCTCCATGGAGAAGGTGAGCCGCTGAGCCCTTCTTCCAACTTCTGCGTGGGAGTGCGATCTTCGCGGCCCCGCAACACGGTTGCGTCCATGTTCATCCTCCATCCGACCGCCCCGAAAAGGGGCCAACACCATCCGCATCCATGGCAGAAGAAGGCCGCCAGATAATCTTCAATATGGTGAAGGTGGGCAAGACGCTCCCTTCCGGCAAGAAGATCCTCAACGACATCTACCTCGGATTCTACTACGGCGCCAAGATCGGTATCCTCGGTCTCAATGGCAGTGGTAAGTCCACCTTGATGCGGATCATCGCGGGCAAGGAAAAGGCCTTCGAAGGTGATGTGCACCTGAGCCCCGGTTACAGCATCGGCCACCTTGAGCAGGAACCGGAGCTGGATGAGACGAAGACCGTGATCGATATCGTACGTGAAGGCGTGCAACCGATCATGGACCTGTTGCGGGAGTACGAGGATGTGAACAACAAGTTCGCCGATGAGGACGTCCTCAACGATCCGGACAAGATGGACAAGCTCATCGCGCGCCAGGGTGTCCTGCAGGACAAGATCGAGGCAGCGGATGCCTGGAACATCGACCAGAAACTGAACATCGCCATGGACGCCCTGCGCTGTCCGGAGCCCGATCAGCCGATCAGCGTGCTCTCCGGTGGTGAGCGCCGCCGCGTCGCCCTGTGCCGCCTGTTGCTGCAAGCGCCCGATATCCTGCTGCTGGACGAACCGACCAACCACCTGGATGCCGAGAGCGTGGCATGGCTGGAGCATCACCTCGCCGATTACAAGGGAACCGTCATCGCCATCACCCACGACCGCTACTTCCTGGACAACGTGGCCGGCTGGATCCTGGAACTGGACCGTGGCGAGGGCATCCCCTACAAGGGCAATTACACCAACTGGCTGGAGCAGAAGACCGCCCGCCTGGCCCAGGAGGAGAAGAGCGAGAGCAAGCGCCAGCGCGTACTGAAGCAGGAACTTGAGTGGGTGCGCAGTAATGCCAGCGCACGCCGGACCAAGAGCAAGGCCCGCCTCGCCAACTATGAGAAGATGCAGAGCGAGAGCGTGAAGGAGAAGGAGGCCAAGTTGGAGATCTTCATACCCAACGGGCCGCGCCTTGGGGACAAGGTCATCGAGTTCAAGGATGTGAGCAAGAGGTACGGCGATCGCCTGCTGATCGATAACCTCAGCTTCGCACTGCCGCCCGCAGGCATTGTGGGCATCATTGGTCCCAACGGTGCCGGTAAGACCACCCTGTTCCGAATGATCATGGGCCAGGAGAAGCCCGACAGCGGCACCATCACCATCGGCGACACCGTGCAGCTGGCATACGTGGACCAGAGCCACAAGGACCTCCACGCGGACAAGACCGTCTACGACGTGCTCACCGGCGGGTTGGAGAACATCACCTTCGGCAACGTGGTGATGAACTCCCGTGCCTACCTGTCACGCTTCAATTTCAGCGGTACCGACCAGAACAAGAAGGTGGGCATCCTCTCCGGGGGCGAGCGCAACCGCCTGCACCTCGCCATGACCGTAAAGCAGAGCAGCAACGTGCTGCTGCTTGACGAACCCACCAACGACCTGGACGTGAACACGCTCCGGGCCTTGGAGGAAGCCATCCAGGACTACAGCGGCTGCGCGGTGATCATCAGCCACGACCGCTGGTTCATGGACCGCGTCTGCACTCACATCCTCGCGTTCGAGGGCGATAGCAAGGTGTACTGGTTCGAGGGCGGCTTCAGCGAGTACGAAGAGAACTACAAGAAGCGCGTGGGTGATATCGTGCCCAAGCGTCTGAAGTACAAGAAACTGGTGCGGGGGTAGGTCGATCGGAAGCTTCGGTCCGGCCAAGTGAAGGAGATGGACCCGTTCGAGGATCTGGTGCCCGGCGACCTGCCGGGCCCCATCCGTTCAAGCGGTGCCAACGGACCCCGCGTGAACAACGTCGGTCAGGGGCACGATGGATCAGGCCTGATGGCGGTGCCGGCTCATCGCTTGCAGGAGCTATCCAGCAGGCTGCGGTACTGCTCCTCAATGGAGCGACCGTTCTGCTCCACGCATTTGTCGTGATATTCCCAGGCTTTCTCGCAGTTCATCCGTAGCAGGCTCGTTACGAACATCTGGTAGGTGGTGTTATTATCCATGGGATCGATGGCGTAGGCCTTGCTGAAGTGCTGGTGGGCCTTGTGCAGGGCCTGGTCCGCCTGTTTGGGGCGTTCATCCTGCAGGAATCCATAACGGTCCTTCATGAGCTGCAGACCCTCATCGCGGTGCAGGGCGGCGTTGGTGCTGTCCACAGCAATACCAGCGCGGTAATTCTCATGCGCCTCCAAGGGGCGGTCCATGGACTGGAAAACAGCACCGAAGCCCCTGTATGCTTCGCCACAGGCTGGGTCGATGGTGTATGCTTGGTTGAAGCGCTGGAGCGCAAGCGTATGATCGCTGTTGGTAAGTGCCCTGAAACCGAGCGCCGCCACGCTGTCGGCAGCAGTGCTGCGATCAAGTCCCCGCGACTCGAAGGTCTTTCGCAGGGATACCACCTCATCACGCAGTGCCTCGGTACCGCTGTAGGCGGCGGAACGGGGTCGAAGACGCTCGTCGGCTTCCGAGCGAACCTGCCATTCTGCGAAGGAGAGCGTCTGTGATCGGACATTCCCGCCAACGAGTCCCAAGAGGCAGGCCAGGAGAGTGATAGGTTTCATCGGTATCTGTGGAACAAGGATGATGCCGGGATCATTCTGCGGCCGGGCCGCTGACCCGGCGACGAGTGTAGCTGGTGAATATGTGGCGCCGGGCAAAGCGCGGATTGCCATTGGTGTTCAGGAACTTGTTGTAGACGTTCGCGGGGACACCGAAATACTCGTACGCCGTGCCATCCCCGAACTTCACGTTCAATACCTGCGCCTTGTATTGCCAGTCGGTGATGGGGGCATTATTGATGGTGCGATCGTATTCCTCGGTGTTCTTCGCGTGGGTCTCTTCATTGATGCTCACCAGGAAGTGGTAGGCCTCGATCAGGTTCTTGCTGGTCTCTTCTGCCTGTGTGCGCTCCGCCTCCTCCGTGAACCGGTCCGGATGGTGCTGCTTCATCAGGGTCTTGTACAACCGCGAAAGTTCAGCAAGGTCGCTTTTCGCGGTGGCGCCCAAGGCCCGGCGGCTTTCGAGGATCTTCTTCATGCGCTGTGTTCGGCCGCAAAGGTCGCAAGTTCCAGCGTAGCGGCGCACCTACCGCACGAACGGACCGCTGCAGGTCGTTCGAAGCAGCTCGCGCAGTGCGGATCGGGCCTCGCCGCCGCCGCCCGACCGCTCAAAGCGTTCCAGCCAGGTGCGTGCATCGTTGCATTGGCGCAACAGCAGATGGCAGGTGGTGATGCGTTGCAGTACCGCCGTGTCACGGGGGGCCTGCTGCTCGGCCCGCAGCAGGAGGTCCAGCGCGGTGCGTACCATGGTGTCCGCCCGGTCCGGCTTCCCGCTGCGGATCGTGGCCTGCTCCGAAAGAAGCGTAGCCGCCATATCGCGCAGGAGGTCCACGTTGCCACTGTCGCGGTCCAGGCCTTGGGCGAATTGCACCCCGGCCTCCGTTGTGCGGTCCAGCGCAATGAAGAACAGGCCGAAACCGTGGTATACCCGCGCATTGGTGCTATCCACCAACCAGCCGTGGTTGAACCGGTACATGGCCTTGCGCAGGTCGCCTTCCGCCAGGTGTTGACGACCCAGGTCGACCAAATGGTCCGAAGCGGTGCGCCGGTCGGCACCGGATGCGAGTACCTGCTTGACCAGTTCGTTGTTGCTGGCCATTTGCTCGGGCGTTAGCCGATGTCCTTTGAAGGCGGGGTTCAGCCGGCCATCGCGGCGGGCCTCCACCTGCCATTCGGCATACGTGAGGTGCTGAGCGCACAGGTTCCAAGGCAGTACGGCCAGGGCCACGGCGAGGATGCGTGCGAACGAGGTCATAGGGGCAGAGGAGCAAGAACCGTTCCGCAAGGTAAATGGTATGGGCCGGGGCTGGATCGGGTCCCGGTCACGGAACGATGTTGCCACCATTGGTCGAGATGCCGTGATCGTGGTCCGCGCAACCCTCGGTGCAGCAGATCGGGGGGCGATAGGCGTGAGATCCGACCCCGGCCAACGCCTGTTCTCCCATCGACGGTACCTTCGCGGTTCCATGGCCACCAAGCCCTCCATCCCCAAAGGCACCCGCGACTTCGGTCCGCAGGAGATGCTGCGCCGTAAGTACATCTTCAACACCATCGAACGGGTCTTCCAGAAGTATGGCTACCTGCCCCTGGAGACGCCAGCGATGGAGCATTTGGAGACGCTCACCGGGAAGTACGGGGAGGAGGGGGATCGGCTGATCTTCAAGGTGCTGAAGCGGGGCGCTGAACTGGAGCGCGCTTTGGAGGACCGCAGTAAGGGCTTCGCGGATGAAGCACTGCGCTACGACCTCACCGTGCCCTTCGCCCGTTATGTTGTTCAGCACCAGAACGAACTGGTCTTTCCATTCAAGCGCTACCAGATCCAGCCTGTCTGGCGTGCCGATCGTCCGCAAAAGGGCAGGTACCGCGAGTTCTACCAGTGCGATGCGGACGTGATCGGGAGCACAAGCTTGCTCAGCGAGGTGGAACTGGTGCAGCTCTTCGATGAGGTGTTCACCCGGCTTGGGTTGAGGGTGGTGGTGAAGATCAACGACCGCAAGGTGCTCAGTGGCATTGCCGAGGTCAGTGGGCAGCCGGAGAAAGTGGTGGACATCGTGACCGCCATCGACAAGCTGGACAAGATCGGGCGCGAGAAGGTGGAGGAGGAGATGCGCGCAAAGGGTGTGAGCGAACAGGCCATCAAAGGCATCGCCCCCCTGTTCGAGCTCAAGGGCACCTGGAACGAACAGCGTGTCAAGCTGGAACAATGGCTGGTCTCTTCATCGGTAGCGCAACAAGGCTTGAAGGACCTTTCCTTCACCTTCGAAGCCGTCGGCCAATTGCAGGGTGCGGTGCTCGAGTTCGACCCCACACTCGCCCGCGGGCTCGATTACTACACGGGTGCCATCTTCGAGGTGAAAGCTGCGGAAGGCACCTTGCAGAGCAGCATCTGTGGCGGTGGTCGCTACGATGACCTGACCGGCGTGTTCGGATTGAAGGGCATGAGCGGCGTGGGCATCAGCTTCGGTGCCGACCGCATCCACGATGTGCTGCTGGAGACGAACAAGTTTCCGGCGGAGCTGGGCGGCAGCACCCGGCTGCTCTTCGCCAACTTCGGCGAGGCCGAGGCCCTGCACTGCCTGAAGCTGCTGCGCCAGGTGCGCGAGGCCGGCATCGCGGCGGAGCTCTACCCCGATGCCATCAAGCTCCCCAAGCAGTTCACCTATGCCGAGAGGAAGGACATCCCCTATATGGCCATCGTGGGCGAAAGCGAGATCCAGCAAGGCGTGGTGACGCTGAAGCGGATGGGCGCCAACGACATGGGAACGGCCATGCCCATCTCTGAGGTGATCAGGCTTCTGGCCCAATGATCGAACGCTGATCGAAGCAAACGAACCGTCGACCCACCGGGTCTGCCATCCGATACCCCCCATGCCCCCGACCCATCATCCCATCGGCACCGTCGGCCTCGAACTCGCGGAGCTTGCGCACATCCTCCACAGCGGTACGCCGATCGCGTTGGCCCCGGATGCCGTAGCGGCCATCAGGCGCAGCCACGCTTACCTCAGCGACCGCGTGAAGCAGAGCGACGCCCCCATCTATGGCGTGAACACCGGCTTCGGTTCGCTCTACGACAGGTCCATCGCGGAGAAGGACCTGGCCCAGTTGCAGAAGAACCTGGTGATGAGCCATGCCTGCGGCAGTGGTGAGCCCGTGCCGTCCGCGATCGTGCGCGCCATGCTCGTGCTGAAGGTGCAGAACATGGCCTTCGGGCATAGCGCAGTGGCGCTGGCCACCGTGCAGCGGCTGGTGGACATGTACAATTCCGATATGCTTCCGGTGGTGTATGAGCGTGGTTCGTTGGGCGCCAGTGGCGATCTGGCACCGCTCGCCCATCTCGCGCTTCCCTTGCTGGGGCTGGGAGAGGTGATGCTGGCCGGCAAGTTCATGACCAGTGCACAAGCGCTGAAGAAGTGCGGGTGGAAGCCTCTGGAGCTCGGACCCAAGGAGGGCCTCGCGTTGCTCAACGGCACGCAGTTCATGAACGCGTATGCCTCGCTGCTGACGTTGAAGGCTACACGATTGGCGCAGCTTGCGGACATCATCGGGGCCATCAGCCTGGAGGCCTACGATGGCCGCATGGAGCCCTTCCATCCCGCCGTGCACGCCGTGCGGCCACATCCTGGACAGGCCGTGGTGGCGGGGCATTTCCGCGACCTGCTCAAGGGAAGTGAGCTCATCAAGCGGAAGAAGGCCCATGTTCAGGACCCCTATTCATTCCGCTGTATTCCGCAGGTGCACGGTGCCAGCCGTGATGCCATCGCTTACGTGGAGCGTGTGGTTGAGCGCGAATTGGAGGCTGTTACCGATAATCCAACGGTCTTCGACGACGAGGACCTCATCATCAGTGCGGGCAACTTCCACGGCCAACCATTGGCGCTTGCCCTGGACTTCCTGGCCATCGCCCTGGCCGAGCTGGGCAGCATCAGTGAGCGCCGTACCTACAAGCTCATCGGCGGCCAGCGCGGACTGCCGGCCTTCCTGGTGGCCGAACCGGGGCTCAACAGTGGGTTCATGATCCCGCATTACACAGCCGCATCGCTGGTGAGCTCCAACAAGCAGCGGTGCATGCCCAACAGCGTTGACACCATCGACAGCAGCAACGGGCAGGAGGACCATGTGAGCATGGGTGCTGCCGCCGCCATCAAGACGTGGCAGGTGGCCGAAGATGTGGAGCGCATCCTCGCGATCGAGCTCTTCACCGCCGCACAGGCGCTGGAGTTCCGCCGCCCGCTCCGGAGCTCAGCGAAACTGGAGTCACTGGTGGCGGCCTTCCGCGAGCAGGTCCCATTCGTGCGCACGGATGTGGTGATGCACACTCCGATGGAGGCTGCGCTGGATTTCGTCCGCATGGTGCCGCTCGGTTGACATGGACCTCTACCTGATCCCCGGTCTGGGCGCCGATCATCGCCTGTTCGACCGACTGCTGCTGCCCGGCCATCAGGTACATCATCTGGACTGGCCTGAACTTCCCGAGGGCAGCAGCCTGCGCGATTATGCCGAGGTTCTGGCGGACCGGGTGGCCGCGTCCGCACCCCATGCCCTCATCGGGGTGAGCATGGGCGGTATGGTGGCACAGGAAATGGCAGGGCTCACCCATCCGGCGCGGTCCATCATCATCTCCAGTTGGAAGGGCCCTGAAGAGATGCCGCCCCCCATCCGCCTGCTGCGTGGTACCCACCCGGAACGTCTTCTTACGCCGGCCTTCGTGCGTGCATCGCTCCCCCTGCTCCGCTGGCAGATGGGGGCTGAGGAGCCTGCCGACAGGTCCCTGCTCGATGCGTTCATGGCCGATGTCTCCATTGAACAGCTTCGCACCCAGGTGGCTGCTGTGATGGGGTGGGAGGGGCCGGCAACCCCGGTGGCTGGCTTGGTCCACCTTCATGGCACTGCCGACCGGCTCATGCCCATCCGGTACATCCGTGATGCACGGCGGGTGATTGGTGGTGGGCACTTCATGGTGTTCGACCGCGCGGACGAAGTGGGCAGGGAGGTTCTGATCGCGTTGGGCCGAACGGGGACCGGGGCAACGGGTCCGGATGTCCGTACGTCTACTTGTTGGTAACAAGTGTCCGGTTGATATCCCGTTCACATGTGGTGGAACGGTGAGGGCATTGACCGCCTTCTTTGTATCCGGTGTGGTGTGACCATGCAGCAGCCCCTTCCCCTACATAGTTGGCTCGGCCTCTTGGTCCTTGTGCTCGACATTGGTGCAGCCAATGCACAGTGTGCCGTGGACGCAGGCCCCCCCAACGTGCAGATCTGTTCTGGAGGACCTCTGCAATTGAACGCCGTCGCGGGGGGCGGTCAGCCGCCATACCTCTTCAGCTGGTCACCGGCCACGGGCCTGAGCGATCCGGGTATTGCCAACCCGGTCACCACCGTCACAGGGTCCACCAGCTATACAGTGACCGTTACGGACGATGCGGGTTGCGTTGTGTCGGATGTCATCAACGTGACGGTGAACCCGACGGCCGATGCTTCCATCAGCAGTTCCAACGCGGCCTACACCGTGTTCAATGGCGTGCCTACGTTCTACCGGTGCACATCCAATGCTAATGCGGGATTCCAGTTCGATTTCAATGGTGCCGCCGAGCCGGGGAGCACACATACCATCAACTGGGGCAACGGATCTCCTCAGGATGTGTTCAATGGGGCCACCTGGCCCGGTCAGAACCGCACTTATCCGCAGGGCATACATACCATCACCTACAGCATCACCCAGCCCAACGGCTGTAACGACACACAGGTATACCGCGTGTTCGTTGGCACCAACCCTGCGGGCGCGCTTGTGAACCCGGGCAGCACCACGGGATGTGGCCCCATCACGCTCACCTTCCCGATCGTGGGCTGGGCTACCAATACCCCCGGCACCATCTACACCATCACATTCAATGACGGCTCGCCACCCGTGGTGTACAGCCATCCGCCGCCCGCATCGATCGCTCATACCTTCAACGTGGGCAGTTGCGGCACCACGAGCACGGATGGCGTCAACACCTATCCGAACAGCTTCTCGGCCAACATGCTGGTGGAGAATCCGTGCGGTACCAGCGGCAGCACCGTGCTCCCCATCGTGGTGAGCCTTGCGGGCCAGGCGGGTTTCAATGTCAGCCCCAACGATACGGCCTGCGTGGCCGCCACCGTCACCTTCAGCAGCACGAGCACGGGCAACGAAGTGCAGGGTAGCAGCTGTGATGTGACACCTGCATTGCTCTGGAGCATTTCGCCCGCCGTGGGGTGGAGCGTTGCCAGCGGGAGCGTTGGGAACGATAATGGTTTCGGGGTGGGTAATTACGACCCCGGGTCGTGGACGAGTGGAAGCGCCACGCTGGGGATCACCTTCTCTGTCGCCGGCGTGTATGATATCCGGCTCATTGCCGGCAACGCTTGCGGGGGGGATACGCTGATGCGTTCGGTATGCATCGAGGAGCCGCCCGTCCCTTCCTTCACGCTTGCGCAGAACACCGCATGTGTCCCGTTCAACCTGCAGCCTGACAATACATCCACCGGCCTGGGTGGCTGCCTTGTGACACATGAATGGACCTTGAGCGGTTCCGCATCATCCTGCGCCACGGGTCCTGCATCATCCGGCAGTTCCACGCAGTTCGAACCCACCTTCCTGCTTGGCCAGCCCGGCATCTACACCCTTCAGTTGCGGGAGCGCAACTCTTGTAATGTGCCTGCGGTGGCCCAGACCATCACTGTGAACGCCCCCCCCCAGGTGCAGTTGTCACCGCTTGCCGGCATCTGCGCCGGACAGTGCGTGTCGCCGATCGCAACGGTCGTGGATTGCGGCGCGCCTGCCACTGTCAACTGGACCTTCCCTGGTGGCGCCCCCGCATCGTCGAACATCCTCGCCCCCGGACCGGTCTGTTTCGCATCCGCCGGTTCGCCCACGTTATCCGTTACAGCCACAAACGCCTGCGGAAGCGCCACCGCGAATGCCAACCTGGCCATCGGTGTGGCACCGGTGCCCCCCGTTGCATCGAGCAACAGCCCGGTATGCCAGGGACAGACGATCTCGTTGACAGCGATGGGAGCTCCCGGCGTCACCTACATCTGGCGCGATCCTGCCGGCAACGTCATCGCCAACGCACCGGCCCATACCATCCCCAACGCCACTGCCGCCAATGCCGGCACCTACACCGTCGTCACCGTGAGCAATGGCTGCCAGAGCGCTCCGTCACCGGTGACCATCGTCATCACCCCCGCCCCCGTGGTGACCGTGGATCCCTCGAGCACCGCGGTCTGCAGTGGCACGAGCGTGACCTTCACGGCCGCCGGTGCCGCCAATTACCAATGGTCCATCGGAGGCGTCGTGATGGGCAATGGCCCCACGATCACCATGACACCCGCCGCCACCACCACGTACACCGTAAGTGGCAATGTAGGCGGCTGTCCGGGCTCCGCAACCGCAACGGTCACCGTCTATCAGCCCACGCCGGTGAACCCCGGCGCACCGCCCACCTTCTGCGACCAGGCGATCCCGGCGAGCCTCACCGGTGCCACGCCGGCAGGCGGTGTTTGGAGCGGCCCCAACGTGACGGCCGCCGGTGTGTTCACCCCGATACCGGGAGATGTGGGGGTGTTCGACCTTACCTACACCTACGTGAACGGTAATGGATGCACCAGTTCGGCGACCCTGCCGGTGACCGTCCAGCCCGTGCCGGCCTTTGCTGATGCCGGGAATGATACCAGCTTCTGCCAGGGCAATGCAGTGGTCGACCTGTTCGAGTCACCTCCCGGGGGTGTCTGGGTGGGTGCCGGTCCGGGGGGGGCATATGTACCAGGCACCGTGGGAGCTTTCACCCTTACGTATGCCTACGGCACCGGTACATGTGCCACCAGTGACCTCGTGAACGTGCAGGTGGTCCCTTCCACTGCGCTCACACTGCCGGCCGATCTTGATCGATGTATCGATGCCGCACCGGTCGTGCTCGCTGCTGCGCCGGTCGGTGGAACCTGGACCGGCACCGGTGTGGCCGGCCCGCCGTGGTCATTCGATCCGGCCGGTGCCGGTGTGGGCAGCCATGTGCTCACCTACACATATACCAACGCAAGCAATTGCGTGAGCCAGGAGAGCATCGTGGCCACCGTCAACGCCCTGCCAGCGGTGGATGCTGGTGTTGATGTCACCCTTTGCGATCAGCCGATACCCTACCAGCTCGGTGGATCTCCCGCAGGTGGTACATGGTCGAGCACGTGGCTGCCCATCGCCCCGGATAATACCGTCACACCAGCGGGCCAGGGGATCGACCAGCTGACCTACTCCTACACGGACGCCAATGGATGTGCGAACAGCGCGAACGTCCAGGTGGAGATCGTGCCGGTGGATGAACCTGCCTTTGCCGGTAGTGATACCGCAGTGTGTGTGAACAGCGGTGCCCTTGTACTGGTTGCATCCCCGGCAGGAGGTGTGTGGACGGGGCAGCAGGTGACCCCCGATGGCATCTTCGACACCTCGCAGCCGGGGCAGTTCACCCTTACCTACTCGGTGGGTAGCGGCACCTGTCTGCTCGTGGACCAGTTGGTGGTGGTGGTCAACGCACTGCCCGTGATATCGGACGGGGGCGATCAAGCGTTCTGTGTGGATGCTGATGCGCAGCAGTTGCAAGCCTCCCCGATCGGTGGTACATGGAGCGGGGTGGGGGTGGATCCGGTCACCGGAAGTTTCAACCCGTCGATCGCGGGGGTGGGTGTGCATCCCATTACCTACAGTTTCACGGACGCAGGCACGGGGTGTTCGAACAATGCCTCGGTGGATGTGGCGGTGAATGCCCTGCCTGTGGCGGCCTTTGCGAACGACCCCGTGTATTGCGTGAACGTCCCCGCCAGCTTCACCAACCTGAGCACCCCCGGAACAACGGCCCAATGGGACTTCGGCGATGGAGCGATCTCCAACGCCTTCACCGGGGTGAACATCTATGCCCTGACGGGCTCCTATCCGGTGCGACTGATCGCCACCAACGGTGCGGGTTGCGCAGACACCACCGCAGCGGTCGTTGACCTGTACGATGTGCCGCAATCTGTTCCGGTGCTCAGCACCGTGGAGGGCTGTGGACCATTGACGGTGTCCTTCGGCAACGTTTCCATCGGTGATGGCCTCGGCTACAGCTGGGACCTTGGTGGACTTGCAAGCGTGGTTGATGCCGTACCGCCGGATATCACCTTCCCGGTGGATGTGTTGGACGCGGTCGTGTACTCGGTGACACTGACAGCCAGCAACCTCTGCGGCAGCGATGCCACGTCCGTTCCGGTGACCGTGCTTCCCGCCCCGACCGCCGCTTTCGGGCCGAGCGTGGACCTTTACTGCGCATACTCGGCGGTGCCTTTCGGTAACGCCAGCTTCGGTCTGCCGGACGCCTTTGAGTGGAATTTCGGCGATGGATCGGTATCCACCAGCAACGCACCGGAGATATCCCATGTTTATGAGGTCGATGCGCCGACGGCCACCTATTTCACGGTTACCCTTATCGCCACCAATAATTGTGGAAGTGATACCGCGCAGCAGGTGATCGGTATCCAGCCGAACGAGGTGAACGCCTTCTTCAACACCGATCCAGTGGCGGGCTGCGGACCGCTGACCGTGGACCTGACAGACTTCTCAACAGGCGATACGGCCCGCTTCTGGGAGTTCGGCGATGGCAACAGCAGCATCCTGGAGAACCCCAGCCACACCTACACCCAGGCCGGCACGTATACGATCACACTCTATGCATACGGTTGTGGCTATGACAGCTACTCCACCGATGTCACGGTGCTGCCCTATCCCACCGTGGAGTTCTCGGTGAGCCCGCAGGCCGCGTGTCCCGGTGTTCCCTTCACCTTCACCGATAACTCGGCTGGCAACAACGGGCTTCAGTGGGACCTTGGGGACGGTACGGGGTCGACCCTTGGCAGCTTTTCCCATGCGTATGCCACCGGCGGCAACTACACGGTGACCTTGACGGTGACCGACGCGGTGAGCGGTTGCAGCGCTTCCGCCAGCCAGGTGGTGACCGTGAACACGGGTCCGGTGGTGGCCTTCACGCCCGATCCCGGTGATGGGTGTGTCGACCTGGCCGTGCAGATGCAGAACAACACCACGAACGCCCAGTTCTATCAATGGGACCTGGGTGATGGGAATACCACCATCGGTTTCGCTCCTGCACACACCTACACGGCTCCCGGCACTTATACGGTGACGCTCACTGCGGAGAACGTCAACGGATGCACCGATACCGGGCAGGTGAACGTCGTGGTGCATCCCCTGCCGGTGGCCTCCTTCAACCTATCGCAAGCGGGCAGTTGTGAGGCCCCCGTCGATCTTCAACTATCGAACACATCAATCGGAGCGCTGGCCTTCGAGTGGGACCTGGGCAATGGTACCACCTCCGTGTTGAACCAGCCGCAGGTCACCTATACCGGGGTCGGTACGTACACCATCCGCCTTACGGCGACCAACCAGTATGGATGCATCGATGAGGAGCAGGCCACCTTCATCGTACATCCCACCCCGACCGCCTCGTTCACGGCCTCCCCGCAACCCGGCTGCGCGGGGTATCCCACCGTATTCGACAATACCTCGACCAACGCGGACACCTACAGCTGGCGGCTGGGTGATGGAACCATCAGCAGCGCAGAGGACCCGGTGCACACCTACGCACAGGCCGGCACCTACAATGTCCTGCTCATCGCCACCGGCGCCGGTGGCTGTGCCGACACGCTCAACGCGTTCGGCGCCATGGTGGTGAACCCCAGCCCGGTCGCAGGGTTCAGCACCGATACGCTGGCCAGTGTGCGCAATGCGCTCCGCTTCGAGAACCTGAGCACCGGTGCTGTGAGCTATGGCTGGGACTTCGGTGATGGAACCCAGGATGATGCCGTGTCGCCCATACACGTGTTCCCTGCGGATGGTGGCACCTACCAGGTGACGCTCATCGCCCTGAACGCCTTCGGATGCCCCGATACGGTGCGCTCCTTCGTGGGCGCAGGCAACGACCCCATGATCTTCGTGCCCAACGCGTTCACACCGAACAACGATGCCCGCAACGAGGTCTTCCTGCCCGTGCTCAATGGGTTCGTTGGTTGGAACTATACGCTGCTGGTGTTCGATCGATGGGGCAAGGTGGTGTTTGAAAGCCGGGACCGGGATGCGGGCTGGGATGGACGTGTGGAGGGCAGGGAGCCGGTGATCGATACCTATGTGTGGCGCGTACTGGTGGAGCGCGATGGCGATGCCCGCGACTTCACAGGGCATGTGACCGTGGTGGATTGATGCCGCTCAGTGGTCCAGGCGGTCCCCGCACTGATGGCAGAAGCGCGCATCGCTCCGATGTTCAACGTGGCCGCATCGGTCGCACGCACGGTCGTCGCTCCCCTTCGAACGGCGCGCCACCTCCACGCTTACGATGCCTGTCGGGATG
>CAZLGY010000032.1:15773-26997 GCA_964559165.1 uncultured Chryseobacterium sp. | reverse complement strand
CCTGATGAACGCGTTCTGGTTCCTGGTGATCCAGATACCGCTCGCTTGGTGCCTGAGCACGGTGCTCGGCTGGGGTGCGCAGGGTGCGTTCACCGCTGTACCCATCAGCGAAGGCATCCTCGCCGTCATCAGCGCGCTGCTGTTCCGGCGTGGGGCGTGGAAGACGGTGAAGGTGTAGGGCAGGTTCGTGCCTGCAGGGACCTTTCGCCCCCCGATCAGTGGGCCTTGAACTCCTTTGGCCTGCCTGCCTTGTACCAACGCAGGAGCGTGTCGATCATGTGCTCCATCTTCCGCGCATCGGCCCAGGTGGAGCGGAACACTAGGTTGCCGTCCTTGTCCACGAGGTAGGCGCCGTTGGGGGCCTTGCCGTAGTCCGTATACACCGCGTCGTTCAAGCTGTCCACAAGCACCGGAAGGGTGCCGAGCGCTGCGAACTCCTTGGCATAGGCCAGCTTTTCCGTTCCGTTCTGTGGCAGCGGGTAGCGCTTGCGGCCTTTTCCATCGCCCGGATGCAGCTCGCGTCCGTAGATCACGAAGATGTCCACCTCCTCCCGGGCATACTTCCTGCCCAGGGCGCTCCACCGTTCCAACTGGATGCGTGCGGGCGGGTTGCTGATGCTGCCGAACATGAACGCCCGGATGCGTCCGTCGTGCTCACGCAGGCGGTAGCGTCCTTCCTGCTGGGCCAGGGGCAGGTCGAAGTCGTGCGTTACGGGTTGCATGCCGCCGCCCTCGCTGTAAGTGCGCAGCTCGCGGTAGGTCTGTCGCATCATCTTGTCGAAGTTCATCCGCCATATGTTCACGGTGCCGCGCATATCGCGGATCTCGTTCTTGCTGTAGGCGTTCAGGTAATAGTCGAGGTCGTCGTGGAACACCAGCGTGCTGTCGGTGGTGTACCAGGAGGGGTCCCAGTTGTTAAGCTGGGCGCGGCCGGGGAGGGTGGCAAGCAGGAGGACGAGCGCAAACACGACGCGCATGGAGGGCCGGAGATGAGTGGCGCATAAAGGTACTCTGCAGGGGTGTGAACGGACGGGATGCCGCATGGTGACCAGGGTCACCGTATAAGCCATCACCGGTGTCCGATCTTTGCACCATGCAACGCTGGATGCTGTACACGCTGTTCATCGCGCTTGGCGCGTTCGCCGGATGGGCCAATTGGAACTGGTGCGGTTGCGTGCACGGGTGTGCGATCACCGGTCGCTGGTGGACCAGCACGGCCTACGGTGCCGTGATGGGGTGCCTGGTCCTCGGTCTGGTGGTGCCGGAAAGGCGGGAACCAGGGAAGTGACGGCTGGTGTGGTCCGCACAGGTCGCCATCGCGTGGGCGACCGGCTCGATCGGTGGTGCATTCAACCCAGGAAGGCCACCTCCACCCATTCATCATCGGACAGGCGCAGGTCGCGCAGGCGCAGCTCCACCGTCCAATGGACCACTGGTGCATCCTTGCGTAATTCCACCGGTTCATAAGGCCAGCTGCGGACCTTCAGGAACACGGGTTCGGGCCAGCTTGCATCATACAGCAGGCTGAACCGCATGGCCTGGTGATCCACCACGAGCTTGCGGTCGCGCAGGTCCAGGGCGGTTGTGGTGACAAGCAGTGCGGCCGGGTACAAGCGACGCTGCCAGGCCGGATCCGGTGTGCGGAACAGCACCTGCCTGAACTCAAGCCGTGGCATGCTGGTGCCGCTGAGCACGGCGACCGGGTCCTTGCGGTCGAGGCGTACGTGTTGCAGTGCCATCGTGTGTTACGGGTCAGAACTTCCAGCGGAGCTGCACTTTCAGGTCGCTCCGGGTGTTCCCGGGGATCTCCTGCAGGCCGCTACTGATGACGTCCTGGTCCTGGTAGATGAAGGCCCCGTAGCGGAGCCACAGGTCAACACCGCGCAGCGGGCTCAGGCGTGCCATGGCATACCAGCGGATGCCGCGACCGTAATAGGGGGGGATCGCGAACACACCGATGAGCTCGTTCTCGTACGCATAGAGGCGTGCGTCGTAGCTCTCGGTATCGAACAGGGCGAAGCGAAGGCTCAGTTCCAGCGGACTGCTCAGCGGGCGGTGCACCACGTCCTGGTAGATCAGCACGCCGTGGCGCAGGGGGGCGGAGCCGCGCTGGAAGTCGACCGTTTCCACCCGTGTTCGAAGGCTCACCGAATTGCTCACCTTGTACGTTGCGTTCACCCGGTAATTGGTCTGTTCCACGCGCACCAGCGGGTCTATGCCATCCACCTCCTCGGCGGTGTTCCGGGCGCGGTCCTGGTGGCGCACACGGGCATACACCTCCACGCCACGGCTGGGTTTCCAGTTGAGCTGTGCGAGCCAGTCGTAGCCATCGGAAGGCGCATCGGTCTGGAAGCGCAGCCATGGGAAGCGGAACTGGTCGAAATAGCCGTTGAACCACCATTGCCTGTTGGGGCGGATCTCGATGCCGGCATAAAGGCCGCGTTCGTTCCATGGGTTGGTGCCCTCGGCGAAGGCCACGCTGTAGAGGCCGTGGAAGTCGCGCCGGTAATCGCGCAGCAACAGGCTCATGCTCACGCGCCGGTCCAGCGCCACCACCGCGCCGGTGTTCATCGCAAGGCCCCCATTGGCGCTGCGGGCCACCTCGCCGAACCAGGTGAGGTTGCGGTACAGCAGGTTCCAGTCGGTGCCGATCGTGGAGTTGCTGCTGCCCTCGAAGTCGAACTGGTTGTAGGGTTGAAGGTTCCGGCTGAGCTCGCCGCCGAAGTCGACACGGGCGGCGGTGACGCCCATGCTGAAGGTGGAACGCTTGTACCGCAGGTGACCGCCGAAGATGCGCTCGTCCACGGCATCCTTCTTTTCCAGCTCGCGGAAAGTGCGGTGGAAGCCATCCTCCTGGAAGCTGCTGAAGATCACCTCCTCGATCGCCGTGCCGAGGCTGTCCGTGCCGGTGACGGAGGAGACGTTCCCGTCCAGCTTCTTGCTGGAGAAGAAGCCGGTGGCCTCCCAGTTCCGGCCCAGTGCATAGGTGGCCGCAGCACCGCGCATGAACAGGTTCTCGTTCACACTGGTGTAGGGTGCAAGGCCGATGGCATTGCGTTTCACGTTCATGCTGAAGCTGCTCTTCGCCGCGAAGGCCAGCCCGTTCCAGAAGGTGAGCCCCTGGCCGAACTGGGCGCTGTAATCGCCCACCGCGATGGACTTGAAACGCCCGATGTCACGCAGGAAAAGGTGCGCGCTGTAGAAGTCGAACCCGTTCCGCTGGGTGCCCCGGAAGAACTCCTCCCCTTCGTCCTTCTCCGCCGTGAACCCGAAACTGATGTTCTGCCGGTAGCGGAACCGGTAGCGGGTATACAGGCGGTAGGGGCTGCCGAGGTAGATGCGGTTGTTACGCTTGAGGGAATCCAGTACACGCGGATCGCTGATGTCGGGCAACACATCGCCATCGGGTATGTAGTAGTCCAGCCCGAAGGGGTTCGTTCGGTGCTGGAACCCCTGGCGTTGTTCGATGTTCATGGTGCTCCGCAAGGTGAGCTCATGCGATCCCTTGGATAGGACCTCCCGGAAACTCGCGTTGCTGCCCAACGGGTTCTCACGCACCGTGATGAACGGCCTCACCATGGCGATGGTGTTCACATCCCAACCATTGATGGACTGCAGTTCGTACAGGCTGAGGAGCCGGCCGTTGCGCTTGATATGGCTCAAGAGCGTGCTCACCTGCAGGTCGCTCAGGAGCAGCAGTGTATTGAGCTCCTCGGCCGTGGTGTGGTTGAGGTCGATGGGGTCGTTATAGCGGTCGGAGAGCAGCTCGAAGAGGTTGGTGAGGTCCACGCTCTCATCACCACCGAGCTGTTCCACCGCTGCCTCGATGCGCTGTTCAATGAGGTCCCTGGGGATGCCGTCCACCTGCGCATGCAGCGCAGCGGGCAGCACCAGCAGGACGACCAGCGCGAACGGCCTCATTCGAAGCGGTAGTTGATACCGATCACCGGCGTGGGCCCGAGCTGTGAGCGCACGGCCAGGGCAAGGTCGATATCGAGCTGTTTCAGCCGGAAGCCCGCACCGAAGTGGCCCTGTACCGGACCGGTGCTGATGCCGGTGCGCAGGTAGAGCACCTTGTTGGGATGGTATTCCATGCCGATGCGGAAGCGCTCGTCCTGGTCGATGTCCTTTTCGGCCTCCACGAGCATCTGCAGCTTGGTGCTGAAGGTGTAGCCCAGGCCGGCGCGGAGCAGCGTGGGTACGCGTTCCTCCACCACCACGGCACCTTCGTCCAGCCGGCCCAGCAGGCTGCGCGTGGGATTGTACAGGTGTGCACCGATCCATAGCGCCTCGGTCAGTCGCGCTTGCACGCCCAGTTCCGCTACCACCGCGCTGGTGTTGCCGTAGTTGTTGCCCAGGCGCACGCCCAGGTGCTGCAGCTGCACCGCGGCGCGGAGCCCATCGCCGAACTTCATCGCATATCCCAGGCTCAGTCGGGTCTCGTTGTAGAGATCGTACCCGAAGCGGTCGGCGCCCACGCCCAAGGCCCCTTTGCCCAGCGGCACCACCGCTGCCAGGCCCTGCTGGCTCAGTTCGCGGCTCAGGAAGTGCTGCTGGTGCACCAGGCCGATCACAGGACGTTCCAGCGCGGCCATGCCGGCAGGGTTGAGCCGCACGCTCCACAGATCGGTGAAGGTGAGGCCCGCATAGCCAAGACCCGCAGCCCGCGCGCCCAGGGGCAGGTGTTCGCCCCCGGCCTGCAGCATGGAGGTGTTCAACACGATCAGTAGCAGGAGGGTGCCGCGCATCGGCCCGAAAGTAGGGTTTGGTCGTGAACTCCGTGCGGTGTGTCGCAGTGCCGGCCAACTTCCATCGTCCCATGGTGCTGCACCTGTTGCGTACCTTCGCGATCCTTGCGCAGGAAGCGCAGCACCGCCATGCCCAACGTTCGCCTGCACGATCTCGAGTTCGAGCCTTACATCAGCGAGGCGGAGGTGCTGGCTGCCGTGGACCGGGTGGCCGCCGACATCGAAGCGCATTATGCGGACAAGCGTCCGCTCTTCATCGGGGTGCTCAATGGTGCGTTCGTGTTCGCTGCCGAACTGTTGAAGCGCCTCCCCATCGACTGTGAGATCACCTTCGTGAAGGTTGCCAGTTATCATGGCACCAGCAGCAGCGGGACCGTCACGGACCTCATCGGCTTCAACGAGCGCATCGAGGGTCGCCATGTGGTGGTGCTCGAGGATATCGTGGATACCGGCACCACGGTGGTGCACATCCTCGCGCTGCTGAAGGAGCGGCATCCTGCAAGCGTCCGCGTGGCCAGCCTGCTCTTCAAGCCCGAGGCGTACAAGAAGGACGTCATCATCGACCATGTCGCCCTCACCATCCCCAACTACTTCGTGGTGGGCATGGGACTGGACCACGACGGGCTCGGTCGCAACCTGCGCGGCATCCACCGCCTTATTCAGAACCCCCAATGACCAAGCTGAACCTTGTGCTCTTCGGCCCCCCGGGCGCTGGCAAGGGCACCCAGAGCAACTTCCTCATTGAACGGTACGGATTGGTGCACCTGAGCACAGGTGACCTGCTCCGTGCGGAGATCAAGGCCGAGAGTGAACTGGGCATGCAGGCCAGAACGCTGATGGACCGCGGAGAGCTCGTGGGCGATGACATCGTCATCGGCATGATCCGCAACAAGATGGAGGCCCACCTTGACGCACAAGGGTTCATCTTCGACGGGTTCCCGCGCACCCATGCCCAGGCAGAAGCGCTCGATACCATGCTCGCTGCCAAGAACGAGCCCATCGTGGCCATGCTCGCCTTGGAAGTGCCCGAGGAGGAACTGGTGACGCGCCTTCTGGGACGGGGTGCCACCAGCGGTCGCACCGATGACCAGGACGAAGCCGTGGTGCGCAACCGCATCCGCGAGTATGAGCAGAAGACCGCGCCCTTGAAGGACTATTACAGTGCCCAGGGCAAGTTCAAGGCCATCCCGGGCGTTGGCAGCATCGCTGATATCACCGAGCGGTTGGTGTCGGCGATCGGGTGAACCAGCCCCGCTCCGCGCTCTCCTTATCGCAGCGACCTCATGAACTTCATCGATCACATCCGCATCCAATGCCGCAGCGGCAAAGGAGGGCCCGGCTCCCGGCACCTGCGCCGCGAGAAGTACATGCCCAAGGGTGGACCCGATGGCGGCGACGGGGGGCGTGGCGGGCACATCGTGCTGCGCGGCAACGGCCAGCTCTGGACGCTCCTTCACCTGCGCTACACCAAGCACGTGATCGCCGACGATGGCGAGGGGGGGAGCAGCAACCAAAGTTCCGGCAGGGCAGGTGCGGACAAGGTGATCGAGGTGCCGCTGGGCACGTTGGTAAAGGATGATGAGACCGGCGAGGTGCTCTGCGAGATCACCCGCGATGGTGAGGAGCAGGTGCTCTTCCACGGTGGGCGCGGTGGCCTGGGCAACCAGCATTTCAAGTCGTCCACCTTCCAGACCCCGCGCTTCGCGCAGCCCGGTGAGCCCGGTGTGGAACGCTGGGTGGTGATGGAGCTGAAGGTGCTGGCCGATGTGGGGCTTGTCGGGTTCCCCAATGCCGGGAAGAGCACCCTCCTGAGCGTGATCACTGCGGCAAAACCCAAGATCGCCGACTATGCCTTCACCACCCTCACGCCCAACCTCGGGATCGTGCCATACCGCGACCATCGCAGCTTCGTGATGGCCGACATCCCCGGCATCATCGAGGGCGCCCACGAAGGCAAGGGCCTCGGCCTCCGCTTCCTGCGCCACATCGAGCGCAACAGTGTGCTGCTGTTCATGATCCCTGCGGACAGCAGCGACATCCGCCATGACTACCAGGTGTTGCTCAATGAGCTGAAGGAATATTCCCCCGACCTGCTGGACAAGGACCGCGTGCTGGCCATCACCAAGTGCGACATGCTCGATGAGGTGATGATGAAGCAGCTGCGCAGGGACCTGCCCAAGGGTGTGGAGGCCGTCCTGATCAGCAGCGTGGCGCGCATCGGTCTCGATGACCTGAAGGACCTGCTGTGGAAGAAGCTCCATCACAGCTTCCCCGCCGACCGAGTGGCATGAGCCTCATCGAACGCCTCGATGCCCTGGACCGCGCGGTCTTCCTTGCGCTGAACGGGCTGCATGCGCCGGTGCTCGATGACCTGATGTGGCACTGCAGCGAAATGCGGCTGTGGATCCCCTTGTACGCAGTGTTGCTTTCCCTCGTTCAACAGCGCTGGGGCTGGCGTGGCCTGGGGGTGTCCGTGCCGGTCATTGCCCTCATGATCCTTGCCACCGATACCGGTTCGGTGATGCTCTTCAAGAATACGGTCCAGCGACTGCGGCCCAGCCACGTGGAGGAGTTGCAACAGCACATCCACCTGCTTTTCACACCGGAGGGGTCGCTGTACAGGGGAGGCTCCTTCGGGTTCGTATCGTCCCATGCCAGCAACCATTTCGGCATTGCATCGTTCATGGCGGGGGTGCTCGGCGGCCGTCCCCGATGGGCCATTGTGGCCCTGTTCCTCTGGGCTGCGCTGATCGCCTACAGCCGCATTTATCTGGGGGTGCACTATCCGGGTGACGTGCTTGTGGGGGGCGCGTACGGTGCCTTGGTGGGTTGGTTGGCGTTCAGGTCGTTCCGGCTGGCGTACCTTCATTTCTTCAAGGCACGCGCATGAACCTCTGGCTGGCGGTCTTCATCGGTGGTGGTGCCGGTTCGGTGTTGCGGTTCGCGGTATCGCGTGCGGTCAGGCACTTGTCGCCCGATGCCCTGTTCCCCTGGGCCACCCTCCTCAGCAACCTGGCGGCCACGGCGTTCCTGGCCTGGCTGGTGATGCGGTTGCAGGTGCAACATCCCGGCAGGGAGCCATGGCATGCGCTGCTGGCCATTGGTCTCTGTGGTGGCTTCAGCACCATGAGCACCTTCAGCATGGACAACCACCAGCTGATGCGTGACGGCCTGTACGGCTTCGCTGCCGCCAATGTTCTCATTACGGTAACAGCTGGTGTTGCGCTGTTCCATCTCTTTGCACGCAGCTCCTGAAGGATGAAGACCGCTCCCCGCCTGATCCACGCACTCGCGTCCGTGATGGCCGTCGCCGGGCTTACCGGTGCCCATGCCCAACAGCAGGTACCCACATGGCAGGATGCGCCGCGCCTGGTGGTTGGCATCGTGGTGGACCAGATGCGTGCGGACATGGTTCAGCGATACTGGCCCAACTACGGCGATGGCGGCTTCCGCAGGCTGGTGCGGGAAGGTGCCTACGTGCGCAACACCCACTACAATTACGCGCCCACCTACACGGCACCCGGCCATGCCAGCATCTATACCGGTTCAACGCCGGCCTACCATGGCATCGTGGGCAATGATCTCTATGACCGAAGGACCGGTGAGGAATACTATTGTGCCACGGATGCGCGGGTGAAAGGTGTCGGCTGCAGCGATGTCGCAGGTGCGCGATCGCCCGTGCGCCTGCTGGCGACCACCCTTGCGGATGAACTGGAGCGTCGTACCGAACGCCGGTCCATCACAGTGGGCATTTCACTGAAGGACCGCGGTGCCATCATGCCCATCGGGCGGACCGGTGACGCTGCCTATTGGTTCACCGGCGGTGTTGATGGTGCGTTCGGCACCAGCACGTGGTACAGGCCAGAGCTTCCCCCGTGGTTGCAGGCGTTCAACGCGGAAGGGCGGGCAGCCACGTACCTGGACCGCACATGGGAGCTCCTGCTGCCCAAAGAGCGCTACCATGAGGTGCTGCCCGACGATAATCCCTATGAGATCCCGCTGAACGGGGCGGCCACTGCCACGTTGCCACAGGACCTCGCCGCGCTCCATCGCGCCTCCGGCTCCACCGGCATACTCGCCTACACCCCCTGGGGGAACACCATCGTAACGGACCTGGCGCTGGCCGCCATGGAGGGGGAGGGCATGGGCCTTGACGCAGTGACCGACCTGCTCGCCATCAGCTATTCATCTCCCGATCTCCTCGGCCACCGTGTGGGGCCCCGTGCGGTGGAGCTGGAGGATATGTACGTGCGCCTGGACCGTGAGCTGGAACGGCTCTTCAAGGCGATGGATGCGCGGGTGGGTGCTGACCGGTATGTGGTCTTTCTGACCGCGGACCATGCGGCCGCCGAAGTGCCCGCCTATGCGAAGGACCTCAAGGGCAGTGCGGGCTATGTGCCAATGGAGGAGGTTCGTGCGGAGCTGGCAGCGGCGCTGGTTGACAGATATGGTGCGGGCCCCTGGGTGCGTCACCTGTTGAACGAGCAGGTATGGCTCAATGACAGCCTTATCGCACAGCGCGGCATTGACCCGGCACCCATGCGCGCATGGGTGGCGCGTACGCTGCAGCAGCGTGCGGATATCGCGTTCGCCTACACCGCGGACCAGCTGCAGGGGAGCCTCCTTTCCACCGGACCGGGGCGGTCGCTGCAGGCAGGCTTCCATGCAGCGCGTTCCGGTGACGTGGCGTTCGTGATGCTGCCGGGCTATTTCGAACGCATGGGTGATGGCCCTGGGCGAGGTACCACCCATGGCTCCATCTGGAACTACGACACCCATGTGCCGTTGTTCTTCATGGGCCAGGGGATCCGCCAGGGTGAGGTGGTGCGGCGGACCGCCATCACCGACATCGCCCCCACCCTGGCCATGCTGCTCGGAACCGCGCTTCCCGATGCCGCCAACGGTGACCCGATCGGGGAGGTCCTCCGCTGACGGGGACGGGCCGCTCTTCAATTGGGTGTGTGGACAACGTGTCACTTTGCACCCGACCGGGCCAATGCGGGGATGGTACATTTCGGGATGTTCGGACCCGGTGTATCCGCGTTCAGGAGTTCTTTTGAGCTCTGGCGAGAGGAGGGTGTCGTCCGCTTGGTGATGGCGGCGGGTACTTTCATCCATGTGCGCGACATCAAGGAGCTGCTCCGCCTGGCAGGCGCGCTTGACCCTGCGGCCAAGGCACCGCTGTTGCTCGAATGCGATGGTTGTACCGTCCATCCAGAGGCCCTCGCCCTGCTGTGCCGCGTTCGTAAAGCCTGCATACCACCAGTGGCATTGTGCACCCGCGATGCCCTTGTCCGGCACCAGGCAGCCCACATGGGCGGTGCCCACGGGTCATCGTCCCTCTTCAAGCTCTTCGAGGACCCATCCAAGGCCTTTGTCTGGGCCCGTGAACGGGTGCAGCTGGTGGAGATCATGGGTTGAGCATCCCTGTTGAAAAGAACGTTCGTACTTCCATCCCCGCGCAGTGGTCAGCCCGGTAGGCTCCACGCGTACCTTCACGATCCCATGCAACGTTCCCTGCGCCTGGTCCTGTGCGTGCCCATGTGCATGGCTGTTCCGGTGGTGATGACCGCGCAGGGAAATGTTCATCTGGAGGGTTTGTCCCAGGACGGCCAGGTGGTTGTGCAGGCAGGCGTGCAAGGAGGCGATCCGCTGTTGCAAGCTGTCTGGCGTGGGGTTCCCGGTGCGCACGCCGTCATGCAGGTGCAGCCCACCTTGGCCGTTACGGGGGAGGCCAACGTCATGCTCGACCGGCTGCTGTTGGCCGCTATTGGTGCCTACCTCGACGCGCGCATCCATTTCCTCCACGACGGTGTCCGCTCCGATGTGCCGGCGGACATGATGGCGGCGGAGATCGATGCCATGGTGGTTGCGGCCATGGAGGAGTTGGGTGTCTCCACGGCGGCCCCCGTGCTATCCCCGGCCACGCGCGAGCAACTCGCCAAACTCGCACGTATCAGTTGGGAGCAGGCCGGCAGATCGGTGAACGGCACCGGTGACCAGGATAAGTACCTCGCCATCTACTATTTCGTTCGCAGCCAACGCGAGGAGTTGGAGCGCCAGTTGAAAGCCGATCTTCTGCCGCTCGCCTCCGTGCCTGTCCTCAAGGGAAAGGCGGTCGACCCCTGGACCACCGTGCAGGTCAATTCCACCTGTGGGACCGTTTATGACCAGGAGAACTACCTCTGTGCACTGGACCTGCAATTGGCGTCCAACGGGGAGGGCGCCATCGAGCCTTCCCTCGGTGCCCGGATCCTCGATTCCATTGAACGCAATGCCGCCGCGCCCCCCCCGCCAACAGCCGTGCGCAAGAGGGACCGTTGGTTGAAGGCTGAATTGGACGCCATCAACCAGCGGATCGACCGCATGGACCAACGCCGCGATCTGTGGGAATTGCGTGATCGCCTGGAGGACCTGGAGGACCGGTTGGCCGGGATGGAATTACAAGTTGGCGAACTGGACCGGGGTGCTGCGCG